>NZ_CAJMZE010000046.1:0-36791 GCF_905220235.1 Paraburkholderia sp. J41
TCTCTACACGCGAGACCCCGGCCCTGAAAAGCCGGGGTTTTTGCGTTTCCGTTCTCCCTATAAGTGAGAGCGTTGTGGGTTCTGCTTCGAACAAAGTGCTTGACACTGATCGGATGTTCCCCTATAATCATCAGTTCTCTGCGGAGGGGTGCCCGAGTGGCTAAAGGGGGCAGACTGTAAATCTGTTGGCTTACGCCTACGTTGGTTCGAATCCAACCTCCTCCACCAGAATTCAGCTGAAGTGATGTGTCGGGAATCGGCATTAGTCGGTAGCCCTTGCGGGTGTAGCTCAATGGTAGAGCAGAAGCCTTCCAAGCTTACGACGAGGGTTCGATTCCCTTCACCCGCTCCAGCAAAGCAGACGTAAACGCGAAAGTAAATGCCCATGTGGCTCAGTGGTAGAGCACTCCCTTGGTAAGGGAGAGGTCGGCAGTTCGATCCTGCCCATGGGCACCAGCCGGTATCTAGCAGGCCTTCAGGGGCCTCGCATCGAGCAGGCAGCAGCAACCAGTGATTGTTTGCGCGCCCCGCGCAACGTACGGAAAAATCCTCTTAGGAGTCGAAAATGGCCAAGGGTAAGTTTGAGCGGACCAAGCCGCACGTGAACGTGGGCACGATCGGTCACGTTGACCACGGCAAGACCACGCTGACGGCAGCGATCACGACGGTTCTGACCAAGAAGTTCGGCGGCGAAGCGAAGGCATACGACCAGATCGATGCAGCGCCGGAAGAAAAGGCACGTGGCATTACCATCAACACCGCGCACGTCGAGTACGAAACGGCTAACCGCCACTACGCACACGTCGACTGCCCGGGCCATGCCGACTACGTGAAGAACATGATCACGGGCGCGGCGCAGATGGACGGCGCAATCCTGGTGTGCTCGGCCGCTGACGGCCCGATGCCGCAAACGCGTGAGCACATCCTGCTGGCGCGTCAGGTCGGCGTGCCGTACATCATCGTGTTCCTGAACAAGTGCGACATGGTCGACGACGCCGAGCTGCTCGAACTCGTCGAAATGGAAGTGCGCGAACTCCTGTCGAAGTACGACTTCCCGGGCGACGACACGCCGATCGTGAAGGGTTCGGCCAAGCTGGCGCTGGAAGGCGACACGGGCGAGCTGGGCGAAGTGGCGATCATGAACCTGGCCGACGCGCTGGACACGTACATCCCGACGCCGGAGCGCGCAGTTGACGGCGCATTCCTGATGCCGGTGGAAGACGTGTTCTCGATCTCGGGTCGCGGCACGGTGGTGACGGGTCGCGTGGAGCGCGGCATCGTCAAGGTCGGCGAGGAAATCGAAATCGTCGGTATCAAGCCGACGGTGAAGACGACCTGCACGGGCGTGGAAATGTTCCGCAAGCTGCTCGACCAGGGTCAGGCAGGCGACAACGTGGGTATCCTGCTGCGCGGCACGAAGCGTGAAGACGTGGAGCGCGGCCAGGTGCTGGCGAAGCCGGGTTCGATCACGCCGCACACGCACTTCACGGCTGAAGTGTACGTGCTGAGCAAGGACGAAGGCGGCCGCCACACGCCGTTCTTCAACAACTACCGTCCGCAGTTCTACTTCCGTACGACGGACGTGACGGGCTCGATCGAGCTGCCGAAGGACAAGGAAATGGTCATGCCGGGCGACAACGTGTCGATCACGGTGAAGCTGATCGCTCCGATCGCGATGGAAGAAGGTCTGCGCTTCGCGATCCGCGAAGGTGGCCGTACCGTCGGCGCCGGCGTCGTCGCGAAGATCATCGAGTAAGTTTTTGCCAGTCTCGTTGATCGACTAAGTGGTTTAGGGGTTGGCGGTGTCGCCGGCCCCAAAATGGTTTAGGGGTATAGCTCAACTGGCAGAGCGTCGGTCTCCAAAACCGAAGGTTGGGGGTTCGATTCCCTCTGCCCCTGCCAACTTCTCGCGCCGTTTGCGCGTTGTTCTTTAAGGTGTTATGGCGAATCCTTCCGTCGAAACTGTTAATACTTCCAGCGACAAGCTCATGCTTGTGGTGGGCGTATTGTTGGTGGTGGCCGGGTTCGTAGGGTTCTACTGGCTCGGTAGCCAGGAGTGGTACGTTCGCGGTGCGGCGCTCGCAGTGGGCGTGATCGCGGGTGTGGTGGTCGGTCTTCTCTCGGCGCCCGGCAAGAGCTTCATCGGTTTTGCCAAAGACTCGTACAAGGAAGTTCGCAAGGTCGTCTGGCCGACTCGCAAAGAGGCTACCCAAACGACGCTGGTGGTCTTCGGTTTTGTGCTGGCAATGGCCATCATTCTCTGGGTTTGCGACAAATCCATCGAGTGGGTGATTTTCTCGGCGATTCTGGGTTGGAAATGATATGAGCGATACACCGGCATCCCCGAGCGGAAAGCGCTGGTACGTGGTGCACGCCTACTCCGGCATGGAGAAGAGCGTGCAACGTGCGCTTCAAGAGCGCATCGAACGTGCTGGCATGCAAGACCAGTTTGGCCAGATTCTCGTGCCGACTGAAGAAGTGGTCGAAGTGAAGGGCGGTCACAAATCGGTGACCGAGCGTCGTTTCTTCCCGGGCTATGTCCTGGTCGAGATGGAAATGACGGACGAAACGTGGCACCTCGTGAAAAACACGGCCAAGGTAACGGGTTTCGTCGGCGGCGCGCGTAATCGGCCAAGCCCGATTTCCCCGCGTGAAGTTGAGAAGATCATGTCGCAGATGCAGGAAGGCGTGGAGAAGCCGCGCCCCAAGACCCTGTTCGAAGTCGGCGAGATGGTCCGCGTGAAGGAAGGCCCGTTCACCGACTTCAATGGCAGCGTCGAAGAAGTCAACTACGAAAAGTCGCGCGTTCGGGTCTCCGTCACCATTTTCGGTCGCGCCACACCGGTCGAACTCGAGTTCGGCCAGGTCGAAAAGCTGTAAATCGAATTCTACGGATCGCGCCTCGGGTGCGATCCGTTTTTCCGCGCTTACGGTCCGCGTAACGGCCGTAGAGGAGCGTAAGTAGTCCAGTCGGCTTTAGATGTGTCGCTGAAAACAGTTGGCACAGCGAAGATTGCGGCGAACGCGCGCTACCACTCACCAGAACGCTCACGCGTTCCAAAGAGGTTTTCAACATGGCAAAGAAAATCATCGGCTTTATCAAGCTGCAGATTCCTGCAGGTAAAGCCAATCCGTCGCCGCCGGTTGGTCCGGCACTGGGTCAGCGCGGCCTGAATATCATGGAGTTCTGCAAGGCGTTCAACGCGCAGACTCAAGCCATGGAACCGGGTCTGCCGGTTCCGGTCGTGATCACGGCATTCGCGGACAAGAGCTTCACGTTCATCCTGAAGACGCCGCCGGCTACGGTCCTGATCAAGAAGGCAGCGAAGGTCGACAAGGGTTCGGCCAAGCCGCACACCGACAAGGTCGCTACGATCACCCGCGCGCAAGCCGAGGAAATCGCCAAGACCAAGATGCCGGATCTTACGGCAGCCGATATGGACGCCGCGGTTCGCACGATCGCTGGCAGCGCCCGTTCGATGGGCATCATCGTGGAGGGCGTGTAAATGGCTAAGGTTTCCAAGCGTCAAAAGGCACTGGCCGCCAAGGTCGACAGCCAGAAGCTTTACCCGATCGTCGACGCTCTGTCGCTCGTGAAGGAATGCGCCACGGCGAAATTCGACGAGTCGATCGACGTGTCGGTCCAGCTCGGCATCGATGCGAAGAAGTCGGACCAGGTCGTTCGCGGCTCGGTCGTGCTGCCGGCAGGTACGGGCAAGTCGGTTCGCGTTGCTGTGTTCGCGCAAGGCGAGAAGGCTGAGCAAGCCAAGGCAGCAGGCGCAGAAATCGTCGGCATGGAAGATCTGGCAGAGCAGATCAAGGCCGGCAACCTGGACTTCGACATCGTGATCGCTTCGCCGGACACGATGCGCGTTGTCGGTACGCTCGGTCAGATCCTGGGCCCGCGTGGCCTGATGCCAAACCCGAAGGTCGGTACGGTTACGCCGGACGTCGCGACGGCCGTGAAGAACGCCAAGGCGGGTCAGGTGCAATTCCGTGTCGACAAGGCCGGTATCATCCACGCCACCATTGGCCGTGCTTCGTTCGAAGCCACCGCGCTGCGCAGCAACCTGGACGCGCTCCTCGACGCGCTGACCAAGGCAAAGCCGGCAACGAGCAAGGGTGTGTACCTGCGCAAGATCGCTGTTTCGAGCACGATGGGCGTCGGCGTTCGCGTCGATCAGTCGTCGCTGGCAGCCTGATTGCCGCAGTAAGCGTCGCAACAAGTTTTGCCGCGCGGTGGCCTGAAAGGGCAGCCGCGCGGATTTAAAGGGCTTTGGGCGGTTGTGTCGTAGCGGTATCGCGGCGCGACCGGTTGTCAAAGACCGTTGGCGGAAGTGCAGCAGTTGGGCGCTTCCTTAATGCGAAGCCAACGCAGATGGCGAACCCGAAAAGGTTTTGAAGTGCTGATGTGAGCGGAAGCAGGCTGCAACGCCTGGCGAAGCAAACTGATTTACTCCGGACTGGTCGGTCGCCGTTGTTGAACGCGGCATCTGGCGCGAGAGCGTTGGGTGTCGAATCTGGAGGTTAACCGTGCCACTGAACAAAGAAGATAAGCAGGCCGTCGTGGCTGAAGTCTCCGCGCAAGTCGCGAAGGCTCAGACCATGGTGCTGGCCGAGTATCGTGGAATCGCGGTTGGCGATCTGACCAAGCTGCGCGCGAAAGCGCGTGAGCAGCAGGTGTACCTCCGCGTGTTGAAGAACACGCTGGCGCGTCGCGCTGTCGAAGGTACCCCGTTTGCTCCGCTGGCAGAGCAGATGACTGGCCCCCTGATCTACGGCATCTCGGAAGATGCGATTGCTGCTGCGAAGGTCGTCAACGACTTCGCAAAGGGCAATGACAAGTTGGTCATCAAGGCTGGTTCCTACGAAGGCAAGGTGATGGACAAGGCAGGCGTGCAAGCGCTGGCCAGCATCCCGAGCCGCGAAGAACTGCTCTCGAAGCTGCTGTTCGTTATGCAAGCTCCTGTCTCCGGCTTCGCGCGCGCACTCGCCGCGCTGGCAGAGAAGAAGCAGGCAGAAGCTGCCTGATTTCAGGCCAGCGAACGAGCGCACGCAAGCGAGAAAGATCGCTAGCTGTTTCCGAATTCAAATCTGGAGTAATTTCAAATGGCAATCGCAAAAGAAGACATCCTCGAAGCCGTTGGCTCGATGTCGGTTCTCGAACTGAACGAACTGGTCAAGGCTTTCGAAGAGAAGTTTGGCGTGTCGGCAGCTGCTGTGGCAGTCGCTGGCCCGGCAGGCGGCGGCGCAGCTGCTGCTGCTGAAGAGCAGACCGAATTCACGGTCAACCTGCTCGAAGCAGGCGCAAACAAGGTGTCGGTCATCAAGGCCGTTCGCGAACTGACGGGTCTCGGCCTGAAGGAAGCGAAGGACCTGGTCGACGGCGCACCGAAGCCCGTGAAGGAAGCGGTGCCCAAGGCTGCTGCTGAAGAAGCGAAGAAGAAGCTGGAAGAAGCCGGCGCGAAGGCTGAAATCAAGTAAGTTTCAGCGCGCTGTGCGAAGGCTGGCGGTTTTTACACCGCCGGCCTTTTTGTGCTTTGTGGGGACCGCGTTTTTGTGTTCGATTTTTCAGGAGTCGAGGCAGGATGCGGGACCTAGAAGCCAAAGAAAACCGTCTTCCGTCGTGCGGGTTCGCCGCGCTAGATGACGTTTCTCTTTGTCTTCTGAAGCGACTGCAGAAGGCAAGTTTGGTCGGGCAGCGGGTAAGTCATGACAAACCCAAATCCGCTGCCGTCAGCCAGCGGTTGGTAGAGGCCAACCACCAAGCTTCCAAGGCTCGCGAAGCCATCGGGTCTCAGTCGGTGAACACTCGGGTCGTCCTACCCGCCGTGATTCGGAGATCGTATGCACTATTCCTTCACCGAGAAGAAGCGTATTCGCAAGAGTTTCGCGAAACGCCCCATCGTTCACCAGGTTCCTTTCCTGCTGGCCACCCAGCTTGAATCATTCAGTACGTTCCTGCAAGCAGACACGGCTAGCGTCCAACGCAAGCCGGAAGGCCTGCAAGCCGCGTTCACGTCGGTTTTTCCTATTGTTTCCCATAACGGCTTCGCTCGTCTAGAGTTCGTGAGCTACATGCTTTCGCCGCCGGCATTCAACATCAAGGAATGTCAGCAGCGTGGCCTCACGTACTGCTCGGCGCTGCGCGCGAAGGTCCGCCTCGTCCTGCTCGACAAGGAATCGCCGAGCAAGCCCGTCGTCAAGGAAGTGAAGGAACAGGAAGTGTACATGGGCGAAATTCCGCTCATGACGCCGACGGGTTCGTTCGTCATCAACGGCACCGAGCGTGTCATCGTCTCGCAGCTGCACCGCTCGCCGGGCGTGTTCTTCGAACACGACAAGGGCAAGACGCATAGCTCGGGCAAGCTGCTGTTTTCGGCACGTATCATTCCTTACCGCGGTTCGTGGCTCGACTTCGAGTTCGACCCGAAGGACGTGCTGTACTTCCGCGTCGACCGCCGCCGCAAGATGCCGGTCACGATCCTGCTGAAGGCCATCGGCCTCACGCCGGAACAGATCCTCGCGAACTTCTTCGTGTTCGACAACTTCACGCTGATGCCGGAAGGCGCGCAGATGGAGTTCGTGCCCGAGCGTCTGCGCGGTGAAGTCGCGCGCTTCGACATTACGGATCGCGAAGGCAAGGTCATCGTCCAGAAGGACAAGCGCATCAACGCGAAGCACATTCGCGACCTCGAGAACGCCAAGACCACGTTCATCTCGGTGCCGGAAGACTATCTGCTCGGCCGCGTGCTGGCGAAGAACGTTGTCGACGGCGACACGGGCGAAGTGATCGCGAACGCGAACGACGAGATCACGGAAAGCGTGCTCGAGAAGCTGCGCGAAGCGAAGATCAAGGACATCCAGACGCTCTACACGAACGATCTGGACCAGGGTCCGTACATCTCGTCGACGCTGCGTATCGACGAAACGGCCGACAAGATGGCCGCGCGCATCGCGATCTACCGCATGATGCGCCCGGGCGAGCCGCCGACCGAAGAAGCGGTCGAGGCGCTGTTCAATCGTCTCTTCTACAGCGAAGAAGCGTACGACCTCTCGAAGGTGGGTCGTATGAAGTTCAACCGCCGCGTGGGCCGTGACGAAATCGTCGGCCCGATGACGCTGCAGGACGACGACATCCTCGCGACCATCAAGATCCTCGTCGAGCTGCGCAACGGCAAGGGCGAAGTGGACGACATCGACCACTTGGGCAACCGTCGCGTGCGTTGCGTGGGCGAGCTTGCGGAAAATCAGTTCCGCGCCGGTCTCGTGCGCGTCGAACGCGCGGTCAAGGAACGCCTCGGCCAGGCCGAAAGCGAAAACCTGATGCCGCACGACCTGATCAACTCGAAGCCGATTTCCTCGGCGATTCGCGAGTTCTTCGGTTCGTCGCAGTTGTCGCAGTTCATGGACCAGACCAACCCGCTGTCGGAAATCACCCACAAGCGCCGCGTTTCGGCACTTGGCCCGGGCGGTCTGACGCGTGAGCGCGCTGGCTTTGAAGTGCGCGACGTGCATCCGACGCACTATGGCCGCGTGTGCCCGATCGAAACGCCGGAAGGTCCGAACATCGGCCTGATCAACTCGCTCGCGCTGTACGCGCACCTGAACGAATACGGCTTCCTCGAAACGCCGTACCGCAAGGTGCAGGACGGCAAGGTGACCGACCAGATCGACTACCTCTCGGCGATCGAAGAAGGCCGTTACGTGATCGCTCAGGCGAACGCGGCGGTGGCCGACGATGGCACGCTGACCGACGAACTCGTTTCGTCGCGTGAAGCGGGCGAAACGCTAATGGTCACGCCGGACCGCATCCAGTACATGGACGTGGCGCCGTCGCAGATCGTTTCGGTGGCTGCCTCGCTGATCCCGTTCCTCGAGCACGACGACGCGAACCGCGCGTTGATGGGCTCGAACATGCAGCGTCAGGCCGTGCCTTGCCTGCGTCCGGAAAAGCCGGTCGTCGGTACGGGCATCGAGCGCACGGTTGCGGTCGACTCGGGCACGACGGTTCAGGCGCTGCGCGGCGGCGTGGTGGATTACGTCGACGCGGGCCGTATCGTGATTCGCGTGAACGACGATGAAGCCGTCGCCGGCGAAGTTGGCGTCGACATCTACAACCTCATCAAGTACACGCGTTCGAACCAGAACACGAACATCAACCAGCGCCCGATCGTGAAGATGGGCGACAAGGTTGCGCGCGGCGACGTGCTGGCTGACGGCGCATCGACCGATCTGGGCGAGCTTGCGCTCGGCCAGAACATGCTGATCGCGTTCATGCCGTGGAACGGCTACAACTTCGAAGACTCGATCCTGATCTCGGAGAAGGTGGTGGCCGACGACCGTTACACGTCGATCCACATCGAAGAACTGAATGTCGTTGCACGCGACACGAAGCTCGGACCGGAAGAAATCACGCGCGACATTTCGAACCTCGCGGAAGTGCAGCTTGGCCGTCTCGACGAGTCGGGCATCGTGTACATCGGCGCGGAAGTCGAAGCGGGCGACGTGCTCGTGGGCAAGGTCACGCCGAAGGGCGAAACCCAGCTCACGCCGGAAGAAAAGCTGCTGCGCGCAATTTTCGGCGAGAAGGCTTCGGACGTGAAGGACACGTCGCTGCGCGTGCCCTCGGGCATGAGCGGCACGGTCATCGACGTGCAGGTGTTTACGCGTGAAGGCATCCAGCGCGACAAGCGCGCGCAACAGATCATCGACGACGAACTGAAGCGCTATCGCCTCGACCTGAACGACCAGTTGCGCATCGTGGAAGGCGACGCATTCCAGCGTCTCGCGCGCATGCTCGAAGGCAAGGTTGCGAACGGCGGCCCGAAGAAGCTCGCGAAGGGCACGAAGATCGATCAGGCTTACCTGAGCGACCTCGACCATTACCACTGGTTCGACATCCGTCTCGCGGACGAAGAAGCGGCGGCGCAGCTCGAAGCGATCAAGAACTCGATCGAGGAAAAGCGTCACCAGTTCGATCTGGCGTTCGAAGAGAAGCGCAAGAAGCTTACGCAGGGCGACGAACTGCCGCCGGGCGTGCTGAAGATGGTCAAGGTGTACCTGGCGGTGAAGCGCCGTTTGCAGCCTGGCGACAAGATGGCAGGCCGTCACGGCAACAAGGGCGTGGTGTCGAAGATCGTGCCGATCGAAGACATGCCGTACATGGCCGACGGCCGTCCGGCGGACGTCGTGCTGAACCCGCTCGGCGTGCCGTCGCGGATGAACGTGGGTCAGGTTCTCGAAGTGCATCTCGGCTGGGCCGCGAAGGGTCTCGGCTGGCGTATCGGCGAAATGCTGGCGCGTCAAACGAAGGCGGCGGAACTGCGTGAGTTCCTCACGAAGATCTACAACGAGTCGGGCCATCCGGAAGATCTGGACAGCTTCGGCGACGACGAGATCCTCGAACTCGCGAAGAACCTGCGCGAAGGCGTGCCGTTCGCCACGCCGGTGTTCGACGGCGCGACCGAAGAGGAAATGGGCAAGATGCTCGATCTGGCGTTCCCGGACGACATCGCTCAAAACCTCGGCATGACGCCGTCGAAGAACCAGGTGCGTCTGTACGACGGCCGCACGGGCGAAATGTTCGAGCGCACGGTGACCGTGGGCTACATGCACTACCTGAAGCTGCATCACCTTGTCGACGACAAGATGCACGCGCGTTCGACGGGCCCGTACTCGCTCGTCACGCAGCAGCCGCTGGGTGGCAAGGCGCAATTCGGTGGCCAGCGTTTCGGTGAAATGGAAGTGTGGGCGCTCGAAGCGTATGGCGCTTCGTATGTGCTGCAGGAAATGTTGACGGTGAAGTCCGATGACGTGACGGGCCGGACGAAGGTGTACGAAAACCTCGTCAAGGGCGACCACGTGATCGACGCGGGCATGCCGGAATCCTTCAATGTGCTGGTGAAGGAAATCCGCTCGCTCGGCATCGACATCGACCTCGACCGCAACTAATCGGACTACGGAGAGAAGGCAATGAAAGCTCTGCTCGATCTATTCAAGCAAGTCCAACAAGAAGAAGTTTTCGACGCGATCAAGATCGGTCTGGCCTCGCCGGACAAGATCCGCTCGTGGTCGTTCGGCGAAGTGAAAAAGCCGGAAACCATCAACTACCGCACGTTCAAGCCGGAGCGGGATGGTCTGTTTTGCGCGAAGATTTTTGGTCCGATCAAGGACTACGAATGCCTTTGCGGCAAGTACAAGCGCCTGAAGCACCGTGGCGTGATCTGCGAGAAGTGCGGCGTGGAAGTCACGCTCGCGAAGGTGCGCCGCGAACGCATGGGCCACATCGAGCTGGCCTCGCCGGTCGCTCACATCTGGTTCCTGAAGTCGCTGCCGTCCCGTCTGGGCATGGTGCTCGACATGACGCTGCGCGACATCGAGCGCGTGCTGTACTTCGAAGCATATGTGGTGATCGAACCGGGCATGACGCCGCTGAAGGCGCGGCAGATCATGACCGAAGAGGATTACTACAACAAGGTCGAAGAGTACGGTGACGAATTCCGCGCCGAAATGGGCGCGGAAGGCGTGCGCGAGCTGCTGCGCGCGATCAACATCGACGAGCAGGTGGAAACGCTGCGCACGGAGCTGAAGAACACCGGCTCCGAAGCGAAGATCAAGAAGTACGCCAAGCGCCTGAAGGTGCTCGAGGCCTTCCAGCGTTCGGGCATCAAGCCCGAATGGATGGTGCTCGAAGTGCTGCCGGTGCTGCCGCCGGAACTGCGTCCGCTCGTGCCGCTCGACGGCGGCCGTTTCGCGACTTCGGACCTGAACGACCTGTATCGCCGCGTCATCAACCGCAACAACCGTCTGAAGCGTCTGCTCGAGCTGAAGGCGCCGGAGATCATCGTCCGCAACGAAAAGCGGATGCTCCAGGAAGCGGTCGACTCGCTGCTCGACAACGGCCGTCGCGGCAAGGCGATGACGGGCGCGAACAAGCGTCCGCTGAAGTCGCTCGCCGACATGATCAAGGGTAAGGGCGGCCGCTTCCGTCAGAACCTGCTGGGCAAGCGCGTGGACTACTCGGGCCGTTCGGTCATCGTGGTGGGTCCGACGCTCAAGCTGCACCAGTGCGGCCTGCCGAAGCTGATGGCGCTCGAACTCTTCAAGCCGTTCATCTTCAACAAGCTGGAAACGATGGGCGTCGCCACGACCATCAAGGCTGCGAAGAAGGAAGTCGAGAACCAGACGCCGGTGGTGTGGGACATCCTCGAAGAGGTGATCCGCGAACATCCGGTCATGCTGAACCGCGCGCCGACGCTGCACCGTCTTGGCATTCAGGCTTTCGAGCCGGTGCTGATCGAAGGCAAGGCGATCCAGCTGCACCCGCTCGTTTGCGCGGCGTTCAACGCCGACTTCGACGGTGACCAGATGGCCGTTCACGTTCCGCTGTCGCTCGAAGCGCAGATGGAAGCGCGCACGCTCATGCTCGCGTCGAACAACGTCCTGTTCCCGGCCAACGGCGATCCGTCGATCGTGCCGTCGCAGGATATCGTGCTCGGCCTGTACTACGCCACGCGCGAAGCGATCAACGGCAAGGGCGAAGGCATGACGTTCACGGGCGTGTCGGAAGCGATCCGCGCGTACGAGAACAAGGAAGTCGAGCTGGCCTCGCGCGTCAACGTGCGGATCACGGAAATGGTCCACAACGAAGACAAGAGCGAAGGCGCGCCGGCGTTCGTGCCGAAGATCACGCTGTACGCGACCACGGTCGGCCGCGCGATCCTCTCGGAAATCCTGCCGCCGGGCCTGCCGTTCACGGTGCTGAACAAGCCGCTGAAGAAGAAGGAAATTTCGCGTCTGATCAACACCGCGTTCCGCAAGTGCGGTCTGCGCGAAACGGTGATCTTCGCCGACCAGCTGATGCAGTCGGGCTTCCGCCTCGCCACGCGCGCCGGTATTTCGATCTGCGTGGACGACATGCTCGTGCCGCCGCAGAAGGAAACCATCGTCGGCGACGCCGCGAAGAAGGTGAAGGAGTACGACCGTCAGTACATGTCGGGTCTCGTCACCGCGCAGGAACGCTACAACAACGTGGTCGACATCTGGTCGGCAACGTCGGAAGCGGTCGGCAAGGCGATGATGGAGCAGCTCGCGACGGAACCGGTCATCGACCGCGACGGCAAGGAAACGCGTCAGGAATCGTTCAACTCGATCTACATGATGGCCGACTCGGGCGCGCGGGGTTCCGCGGTCCAGATCCGTCAGCTTGCGGGTATGCGCGGCCTGATGGCGAAGCCGGACGGCTCGATTATCGAAACGCCGATTACCGCGAACTTCCGCGAAGGCCTGAACGTGTTGCAGTACTTCATCTCGACCCACGGCGCACGTAAGGGTCTGGCTGATACGGCACTGAAGACCGCGAACTCGGGTTATCTGACGCGTCGTCTCGTGGACGTCACGCAGGATCTCGTGGTCGTCGAGGAAGATTGCGGCACGTCGAACGGCGTGGCGATGAAGGCGCTCGTGGAAGGCGGTGAAGTCGTCGAAGCGCTGCGCGACCGTATTCTCGGCCGCGTCGCGGTGGCGGACGTCGTCAACCCGGAAACGCAGGAAACGATCTACGCCTCGGGCGATCTGCTCGACGAAGACGCGGTGGAAACGATCGAAAGCCTCGGCATCGACGAAGTGCGCGTGCGCACGCCGCTCACCTGCGAAACGCGCTACGGCCTGTGCGCCTCGTGCTACGGCCGCGACCTCGGCCGCGGCTCGCGCGTGAACGTCGGCGAAGCTGTCGGCGTGATCGCGGCGCAGTCCATCGGCGAACCGGGCACGCAGCTCACGATGCGTACGTTCCACATCGGTGGTGCGGCATCGCGTGCGGCAGTCGCTTCGTCGGTCGAAGCCAAGTCGAACGGCACGGTCCGCTTCACGGCGACGATGCGTTACGTCACGAATGCGAAGGGCGAGCAGATCGTCATCTCGCGTTCGGGCGAAGCCATCATCGCCGACGATCACGGCCGCGAGCGCGAGCGTCACAAGGTGCCGTACGGCGCGACGCTGCTGCAACTGGACGGCGCGCAGATCAAGGCCGGCACCCAGCTCGCGACGTGGGACCCGCTCACGCGCCCGATCATCACCGAGTACGGCGGTACGGTGAAGTTCGAGAACGTCGAAGAAGGCGTGACCGTGGCGAAGCAGATCGACGACGTCACGGGTCTTTCGACCCTCGTGGTGATCGACGTGAAGCGCCGCGGTTCGCAGGCTTCGAAGAGCGTGCGTCCGCAGGTCAAGCTGATCGACGCGAACGGCGACGAAGTGAAGATCCCCGGCACGGAGCATTCGGTGCAGATCGGCTTCCAGGTCGGCGCGCTGATCACCGTGAAGGACGGTCAGCAGGTGCAGGTGGGTGAAGTGCTCGCACGTATCCCGACCGAAGCGCAGAAAACGCGTGACATTACCGGCGGTCTGCCGCGTGTGGCGGAACTGTTCGAAGCGCGCTCGCCGAAGGACGCCGGCATTCTGGCGGAAGTCACGGGCACCACGTCGTTCGGTAAGGACACGAAGGGCAAGCAGCGTCTCGTCATCACGGACCTCGAGGGCAACCAGCACGAGTTCCTGATCGCGAAGGAAAAGCAGGTGCTGGTCCACGACGGTCAGGTCGTCAACAAGGGCGAAATGATCGTGGACGGCCCGGCCGATCCGCACGACATCCTGCGCTTGCAGGGTATCGAGGCGCTGTCGCGCTACATCGTGGACGAAGTGCAGGACGTGTACCGTCTGCAAGGCGTGAAGATCAACGACAAGCACATCGAAGTGATCGTGCGTCAGATGCTGCGCCGCGTGCAGATCACCGACAACGGCGACACGCGTTTCATCCCTGGCGAACAAGTCGAGCGGTCGGACATGCTCGACGAGAACGACAAGATGAACGCGGAAGACAAGCGTCCGGCAACGTACGAGAACGTGCTGCTCGGTATCACGAAGGCGTCGCTCTCGACCGACTCGTTCATCTCGGCGGCATCGTTCCAGGAAACGACGCGCGTGCTGACCGAAGCGGCGATCATGGGCAAGCGCGACGATCTGCGTGGCCTGAAGGAAAACGTGATCGTCGGCCGCCTGATTCCGGCGGGTACGGGTCTCGCGTTCCACAAGGCGCGCCGTGCGAAGGAGTCGTCGGATCGCGAGCGTTTCGACCAGATCGCAGCGGAAGAAGCGTTCGAGTTCGGCGCACCGGAAACCCCGGCCGCCGAGCAGCCGCAACAGCCGCATACGACGGACGAATAAGCGAACAGGCGGCGCAAGCTGCCTCTTGCTGAAGTCGTGTCATGAAGCCGCCCGGTTTTTGCCGGGCGGCTTTTTTTTGTGGGCGCGCGATCTGGCATTCCCGATCTGGCGTTCCATCGACATCGCGCGAGTTTGCGCGCGGACAAGCATTCGTCGCGCAAATACCCCTGTGCGACCTCCCGCCGCAGCGCGCTCGCGGGCGCTGCGCTATGCGACGCCGCGTGCTAACGTAGCGCGCGATGTTCCCGCGCTTGCGCTTCGAAGCGTCACGCCGCGCGGCGGGCATCTATCTGAATCTGGAGGCGGTAATCATGTGGTTTGTCGGGGCCGGTTTGATCCTGAGTCTGGTGGCATGCGTCGCCAATTTTTCGCATCTGCTGCATCACGTCGGGAAGGATTCCGCGGCGATGTTCTTCGCGACTTTTCTCGTGATGTGGGCATTCCTGATCATCGGCTACATCATGCAGCTCGCGCGCAGGGCGAAAACGGGCGCGGTCCTGCTCACGCTCGGCTCGCTTCTGCTCGTCGGCGGCAGCTTCGTGCTGATGCCGTTCGGCCCGCTCGTCGTGCTGGCGGCCGTGGCCGCGCTCGTGACGATCTTCGGCACGCTGCGCATCGCGCGTCGCGCCGCCTGACCCGTTGCGGCGAGAGCGCGCGGCTTCGGCCGGGCGTTCGCCCCGCGCGCGAGCCTTTCGCGCGTGTGTTTCATCGGCCAAACGGCCAATCTTCGCGGAGCGGACGGTTAAGGTGCGCCCGGCGTTGGTAAAATCCACTCCACCGCCCTTGCATCGCGCCGTTGCGTCGCTCCGCCTTCATGTCCCGCTCCCTCGAAATCCTCAACGAAGTCTTCGGTTATCCCGCGTTCAGAGGGCAGCAGGCCGAGATCGTCGAGCATGTCGCGGGCGGCGGCGATTCGCTCGTGCTCATGCCCACGGGCGGCGGCAAGTCGCTCTGCTATCAGATTCCGGCGCTCGTGCGCCACGAGGCCGGGCATGGCGCCGGCATCGTCGTTTCGCCGCTTATCGCGCTCATGCAGGATCAAGTCGCGGCGCTCACCGAAGTCGGCGTGCGCGCGGCATATCTCAATTCCACGCTGAGCGGGGCGGAAGCCGCCGCCACCGAGCGCGCGCTGCGCGAAGGCAATCTCGATCTGCTCTACGTCGCGCCCGAGCGTCTCATGACGCCGCGCTTTCTCGATCTGCTCGAGCGCACGAACATCGGCCTCTTCGCGATCGACGAGGCGCATTGCGTCTCGCAATGGGGACACGATTTTCGGCCCGAGTACATCCAGCTTTCGGTGCTGCACGAGCGCTTTCCGAACGTGCCGCGCATCGCGCTCACGGCCACCGCCGACGACATCACGCGCGACGAAATCGTCCATCGCCTTGCGCTCGACGACGCGCGCATTTTCGTGTCGAGCTTCGACCGGCCGAACATCCGCTATCGCATCGTCGAAAAAGACAACGCGCGCACGCAACTGCTCGACTTCATTCGCGCTGAGCACACGCGCGCCGACGGCACCACCGACGCGGGCGTGGTCTATTGCCTCTCGCGCCGCAAGGTCGAGGAAACCGCGGAATGGCTGAAGGCGCAGGGCGTGCGCGCGCTGCCGTATCACGCCGGCATGGAATTCGAGGTGCGCCAGAGCCATCAGGAAATTTTCCAGCGCGAGGAAGGCGTGGTGATGTGCGCGACCATCGCGTTCGGCATGGGTATCGACAAGCCGGACGTGCGCTTCGTCGCGCATCTGGACCTGCCGAAAAGCGTGGAAGGCTACTACCAGGAAACCGGCCGCGCGGGCCGCGACGGGCTGGCGGCCAATGCGTGGATGGCCTACGGTCTCGGCGATGTCGTGCAGCAGCGCAAGATGATCGACGAGTCCGACGCCGACGAGCAGCACAAGCGCGTGCAGACGGGCAAACTCGACGCGCTGCTCGGGCTGTGCGAAGCGGCCTCGTGCCGGCGCGTGCGCCTGCTCGCGTACTTCGGCGAAGCAAGCCAACCCTGCGGCAACTGCGACACCTGCCTCGAGCCGCCCGCCACGTGGGACGCCACGCGCGAGGCGCAAATGGCTTTGTCGTGCGTGTTCCGCGCGCAGCGCGCGAGCGGCTTTCACTTCGGCGCGGGGCATCTGATCGACATCCTGCGCGGCAATCGCACCGAAAAAATTCTCCAGCGCGGGCACGAGAAGATTTCCACCTTCGGCATTGGCGCGGCGCTGTCCGAGCCCGAATGGCGCGCGATTTTCCGTCAGCTCGTGGCGTTCGGCTATCTCACGGTCGACCATGACGGTTTCGGCTCGCTCGTGCTTACCGAGGCCAGCAAGCCCGTGCTCAAGGGCGAGCAAAACGTCACGATGCGCCGCTACGTGAAGCCCACGCGCACGCGCCAGACTTCCGGCCGCACGAGCGAACGCGCCGACCCGACCATCGGCATGAGCCCGCGGCAGCGCGCGCGCTGGGAGCGTCTGCGCCTGTGGCGTACCGAAACGGCCAAAAGCGAAGGCGTGCCGGCCTACGTCATCTTCCACGACGCCACGCTGGCGGAAATTGCGCGCAACGGCCCCGAGTCCGTCGACGAGTTGCGTGACATTCCCGGCATCGGCGCGCGCAAGCTCGAGCGCTTCGGGGAAGAACTCGTGGAAGTCGTCGGGGAAGAATAGGGGCGCCGCTGCCGGGCGTTCTTGCTGCGTTTATTCCCGCGCGGGCTCGGCGCGCGTTGCCGCGCCGTTATTTGCTCTGTCGTCCGAACGATCGCAACCCGTTGACTCGCTTGGCATTTTTGGCCTATCATGTTGGGTTCCGGTTTCTGGGATGTCTGCGCTCGTCGGTTGCGGCCGAACACCGTCCGCAAAAAACGGTTGGAGCCGTGCGAAAGCACGCGTGGTTTTAAGCAGATATAAGCGCAGAAACGGAGTTCTCGTAGGAATGTAGATGCATGGTTTTCCGCTTTGCCCGGAATAAATGCGTCGATTTTGTTCAATTTCAGGAATAAACAATGCCAACCATCAATCAACTGGTTCGCAAAGGCCGCGCTTCGGAAGTCACGAAGAGCAAGTCGCCGGCCTTGCAGGACTGCCCCCAGCGTCGCGGCGTGTGTACCCGTGTGTACACGACGACGCCGAAGAAGCCGAACTCGGCACTTCGTAAGGTCGCCAAGGTTCGTCTGACGAACGGCTTCGAAGTCATTTCGTACATCGGCGGTGAAGGCCACAACCTGCAGGAGCACTCGGTTGTGCTGATCCGCGGCGGCCGTGTGAAGGACTTGCCGGGTGTGCGTTACCACATGGTTCGTGGCTCGCTGGATACCCAGGGCGTCAAGGATCGTAAGCAGGCTCGTTCGAAGTACGGCGCCAAGCGCGCAAAGGCTTCGAAGTAAGCATCAAGCGTCGTCCGCGCGTTTGCGCCGGCGATAAAAGCGACAGGTGCCGGATTGGCCGGTGCTGTCGAGTAAGTGGTCACCCGACCAGGCTGGTAAGTCGTGAGATGAATCGGGTTAGTTGGTGGCCGCGGAGCGTAGGATTTTCTCCACGCTTCAACTGAAAAGTTAAAGGAAGAAACATGCCGCGTCGTCGCGAAGTCCCCAAGCGGGAAGTGTTGCCGGACCCGAAATTCGGCAACGTTGATGTAGCCAAGTTCATGAACGTGCTGATGCTCTCCGGCAAGAAGTCGGTTGCCGAGCGTATCGTGTACGGCGCTTTCGAACAGATCCAGACCAAGGGTGGCAAGGACCCGCTGGAAGTGTTCACTGTTGCGCTCAACAACGTGAAGCCGGTGGTGGAAGTGAAGAGCCGCCGCGTTGGTGGTGCGAACTATCAGGTTCCGGTCGAAGTGCGCCCCTCGCGTCGTATGGCATTGGCGATGCGTTGGCTGCGTGAAGCCGCGAAGAAGCGTAGCGAGAAGTCGATGGCCCTGCGTCTTGCAGGTGAACTTTCGGAAGCCGCGGAAGGCCGCGGCGGCGCGATGAAGAAGCGCGACGAAGTTCACCGCATGGCAGAAGCGAACAAGGCGTTCTCGCACTTCCGCTTCTAAGAGAAAACCCCTACCGGGGTTTGCTCAAAAAACGGAAAAATTTCCGGGCGGGTGCGCTTATCGAGCGCCTCGCCCGTTTGTGTTCAGGCGCGTTGGGTCAACCCGTTCGGGACCGATCCGGCGCGCACCTCCCGATAGAGGATCAAAGTGGCACGCAAGACTCCTATCGAGCGCTACCGCAACATCGGTATTAGCGCTCACATCGACGCCGGCAAGACGACGACGACCGAGCGCATTCTGTTTTACACCGGCGTGAACCACAAGATTGGTGAAGTTCACGACGGCGCCGCGACCATGGACTGGATGGAGCAGGAGCAGGAGCGTGGCATCACGATCACCTCGGCTGCTACGACCGCGTTCTGGAAGGGCATGGGCGGCAACTACCCCGAGCACCGCATCAACATCATCGACACCCCGGGCCACGTCGACTTCACGATTGAAGTCGAGCGCTCGATGCGCGTGCTCGACGGTGCGTGCATGGTGTACTGCGCCGTGGGCGGCGTTCAGCCGCAGTCGGAAACGGTGTGGCGCCAGGCGAACAAGTACAAGGTTCCCCGTCTCGCGTTCGTCAACAAGATGGACCGTACCGGCGCGAACTTCTTCAAGGTCTACGACCAGCTGAAGAACCGCCTCAAGGCAAACCCGGTTCCGGTCGTGGTGCCGATCGGCGCGGAAGAAAACTTCAAGGGCGTCGTCGACCTCCTGAAGATGAAGGCGATCATTTGGGACGAGGCCTCGCAAGGCACGAAGTTCGACTACGTCGACATCCCGGCTGAACTCGTTGACACGTGCAACGAGTGGCGCGAAAAGATGATCGAGTCGGCTGCTGAAGCCAGCGAAGAGCTGATGGAAAAATACCTCGGCGGCGAAGAACTGTCCGAAGCGGAAATCGTCAAGGCGATCCGCGACCGGACCATCGCTTGCGAAATCCAGCCGATGCTGTGCGGCACTGCGTTCAAGAACAAGGGCGTGCAGCGTATGCTCGACGCCGTGATCGACTTCCTGCCGTCGCCGGTGGACATTCCCCCGGTCACGGGCGAACTCGAAAACGGCGAGAAGGCAGAGCGCCGCGCATCCGACGACGAGAAGTTCTCGGCACTCGCGTTCAAGATCATGACCGACCCGTTCGTCGGCCAGCTGATCTTCTTCCGCGCGTACTCGGGCATCGTCAACTCGGGCGACACGGTGCTGAACTCGACCAAGGGCAAGAAGGAACGCCTCGGCCGTATTCTGCAGATGCACGCGAACAACCGCGAAGAAATCAAGGAAGTTCGTGCAGGCGACATCGCCGCAGCCGTTGGCCTGAAGGAAGCAACCACGGGCGACACGCTGTGCGACCCGGCGAACCCGATCATCCTGGAACGCATGATTTTCCCGGAGCCGGTGATCTCGCAGGCCGTCGAGCCGAAGACCAAGGCTGACCAGGAAAAGATGGGCCTCGCCCTGAACCGCCTGGCGCAGGAAGACCCGTCGTTCCGCGTCCAGACGGACGAGGAATCGGGCCAGACCATCATTTCGGGTATGGGCGAGCTCCACCTCGAAATTCTGGTCGACCGCATGAAGCGCGAATTCAACGTGGAAGCGACCGTCGGCAAGCCGCAGGTTGCATACCGCGAAACGATCCGCGCCACTGCGAAGGACGTCGAAGGCAAGTTCGTCAAGCAGTCGGGCGGTCGCGGCCAGTTCGGTCACGCTGTCATCACGCTTGAGCCGAACGAGCAGGGCAAGGGCTACGAGTTCCTGGACGAGATCAAGGGCGGTGTGATTCCGCGCGAATTCATCCCGGCGGTGAACAAGGGTATCGAGGAAACGCTGAAGGCTGGCGTGCTGGCGGGCTTCCCGGTCGTCGACGTGAAGGTTCACCTGACGTTCGGTTCGTACCACGACGTCGACTCGAACGAAAATGCGTTCCGCATGGCCGGTTCGATGGCGTTCAAGGAAGCCATGCGCAAGGCGCAGCCGGTCATCCTCGAACCGATGATGGCCGTCGAAGTCGAAACGCCGGAAGACTACATGGGCAACGTGATGGGCGACCTGTCGAGCCGTCGCGGTATCGTCCAGGGCATGGAAGACATGGTTGGCGGCGGCAAGATCGTTCGCGCCGAAGTGCCGCTGTCGGAAATGTTCGGCTATTCGACGTCGCTGCGCTCGCTGTCGCAAGGCCGCGCAACGTACACGATGGAATTCAAGCACTACGCAGAAGCACCGCGTAACGTGGCCGACGCGATCATCAGCGCGAAGGCGAAGTAAGCATCGGCATTCAGTTGACCGTGCGACGAGCCAGGCATGGGCCTGGTTCGCATCGCCCGGTCACCGATTCACCACTTTTTTGAAAGAAGAGAAACATGGCAAAAGGTAAATTCGAGCGGACCAAGCCGCACGTGAACGTGGGCACGATCGGTCACGTTGACCACGGCAAGACCACGCTGACGGCAGCGATCACGACGGTTCTGACCAAGAAGTTCGGCGGCGAAGCGAAGGCATACGACCAGATCGATGCAGCGCCGGAAGAAAAGGCACGTGGCATCACCATCAACACCGCGCACGTCGAGTACGAAACGGCTAACCGCCACTACGCACACGTCGACTGCCCGGGTCACGCCGACTACGTGAAGAACATGATCACGGGCGCGGCGCAGATGGACGGCGCAATCCTGGTGTGCTCGGCCGCTGACGGCCCGATGCCGCAAACGCGTGAGCACATCCTGCTGGCGCGTCAGGTCGGCGTGCCTTACATCATCGTGTTCCTGAACAAGTGCGACATGGTCGACGACGCCGAGCTGCTCGAACTCGTCGAAATGGAAGTGCGCGAACTCCTGTCGAAGTACGACTTCCCGGGCGACGACACGCCGATCGTGAAGGGTTCGGCCAAGCTGGCGCTGGAAGGCGACACGGGCGAGCTGGGCGAAGTGGCGATCATGAACCTGGCCGACGCGCTGGACACGTACATCCCGACGCCGGAGCGCGCAGTTGACGGCGCATTCCTGATGCCGGTGGAAGACGTGTTCTCGATCTCGGGTCGCGGCACGGTGGTGACGGGTCGCGTGGAGCGCGGCATCGTCAAGGTCGGCGAGGAAATCGAAATCGTCGGTATCAAGCCGACGGTGAAGACGACCTGCACGGGCGTGGAAATGTTCCGCAAGCTGCTCGACCAGGGTCAGGCAGGCGACAACGTGGGTATCCTGCTGCGCGGCACGAAGCGTGAAGACGTGGAGCGCGGCCAGGTGCTGGCGAAGCCGGGTTCGATCACGCCGCACACGCACTTCACGGCTGAAGTGTACGTGCTGAGCAAGGACGAAGGCGGCCGCCACACGCCGTTCTTCAACAACTACCGTCCGCAGTTCTACTTCCGTACGACGGACGTGACGGGCTCGATCGAGCTGCCGAAGGACAAGGAAATGGTCATGCCGGGCGACAACGTGTCGATCACGGTGAAGCTGATCGCTCCGATCGCGATGGAAGAAGGTCTGCGCTTCGCGATCCGCGAAGGTGGCCGTACCGTCGGCGCCGGCGTCGTCGCGAAGATCATCGAGTAATCGGGTAGAATACCCGGCTTGCCGTAGAAGTTGATTTGCCCCGCAAGGGGCATGAGACAGGGATAAGCGCTAAAGCGCCAACTCCTGTCGACACCCGGGGACCCTCCCGCGACGCCCTGTCACGGGAGGGTCCTGTGCTCTTTATATCGTCTGGCGGCGCAAGTCCGCCTCGCTCTTTCAAGGAATTCGTCATGCAGAACCAAAAGATCCGTATTCGCCTCAAGGCTTTCGACTATCGTCTGATCGACCAGTCGGCGGCTGAAATCGTCGAGACGGCGAAGCGGACGGGCGCCATCGTTCGCGGTCCGGTGCCGCTGCCGACGCGCATCCAGCGTTTTGACATCCTGCGCTCGCCGCACGTCAACAAGACGTCGCGCGACCAGCTCGAAATCCGCACCCACCTGCGCCTGATGGACATCGTCGACCCGACGGACAAGACCGTCGACGCGCTGATGAAGCTGGATCTGCCGGCTGGCGTGGACGTCGAAATCAAGCTGCAGTAAGAGCCCGCGCGCTGTCTGGCGGAGCTGTCAGCGGCCGGCAGCGCTAAGTCTTTGATTGCTTGCGGAAAACGCGGAAGGACGTTATACTTGACGTCTTTTCGCGCATCTGCGCAAAAAGTCGGTGTGTCTTTTCGGGCCTTTACCCCGGAATCAGGCGAAAAAACACCGGCACTTTGTAAATTAGCCCCGACCAATCGCAGTCGGGAATGGAGAAAACGATGAGCCTTGGACTCGTAGGTCGCAAGGTTGGCATGACCCGTATCTTCACGGCCGATGGGGACTCGATTCCCGTTACCGTGCTGGACGTGTCCGACAACCGCGTGACGCAGATCAAGACTGTTGAAACCGACGGCTACACGGCCGTTCAGGTTGCGTTCGGTACGCGTCGTGCATCGCGCGTGACGAAGCCGCTCGCAGGTCATCTCGCCAAAGCTGGCGTTCAAGCCGGTGAAATCCTCAAGGAATTCCAGATCGACGCCGCTAAGGCCGCCGAGCTGTCCGCTGGCGCCGTGATCGGTGTGGAACTCTTCGAAGAAGGCCAAAAGATCGACGTGCAAGGCACCTCGATCGGTAAGGGCTACGCCGGTACCATCAAGCGTTACAACTTCGCTTCGGGTCGTGCTTCGCACGGTAACTCGCGCTCGCACAACGTGCCGGGCTCGATCGGTATGGCGCAGGATCCGGGCCGCGTGTTCCCGGGCAAGCGCATGACCGGTCACATGGGTGACGAAACCGTGACGGTGCAAAACCTCGAAATCGCCCGTATCGACGCAGAGCGCAAGCTGCTGCTGGTCAAGGGTGCTGTCCCCGGTGCAAAGGGCGGCAAGGTTTTCGTGACGCCCGCCGTCAAGGCGCGCGCCAAGAAAGGAGCGCAATAATGGAACTGAAGCTCCTGAACGCTAATGGTCAGGAAGGCGCGGCAGTCAACGCATCGGACGTCGTGTTCGGCCGTGACTACAACGAAGCGCTGATCCACCAGATCGTTGTCGCCTATCAGGCGAACGCGCGCAGCGGTAACCGCGCGCAGAAGGACCGCGAACAGGTCAAGCACACCACCAAGAAGCCGTGGCGTCAGAAGGGTACGGGCCGCGCTCGTGCCGGTATGTCGTCGAGCCCGTTGTGGCGTGGCGGTGGTCGCATCTTCCCGAACTCGCCGGAAGAAAACTTCTCGCACAAGGTCAACAAGAAGATGCATCGCGCAGGCCTCTGCTCGATCTTCTCGCAGCTGGCCCGTGAAGGCCGCATCTCGGTCGTCGAAGAGCTGTCGCTCGAAGCGCCCAAGACGAAGCTGCTGGCCGAAAAGTTCAAGGCCATGGGTCTCCAGTCCGTGCTGGTCATTACCGACACGGTCGACGAGAACCTGTATCTCGCGTCGCGCAACCTGCCCCACGTGGCAGTCGTTGAGCCGCGTTTTGCCGACCCGCTCTCGCTGATCTACTTCAAGAAGATCCTGATCACGAAGGCAGCGGTCGCCCAGATCGAGGAGTTGCTGTCATGAGCGAGATTCGCAAGAACGATCATCGTTTGATGCAGGTCCTGCTCGCACCGGTGATCTCCGAAAAGGCGACGCTGGTTGCGGAGAAGAACGAGCAAGTCGTCTTCGAAGTCGCGCCGGACGCGAACAAGCAGGAAGTGAAGGCTGCTGTCGAGCTGCTGTTCAAGGTGGAAGTCGAGTCCGTCAACGTGCTGGTCCAGAAGGGCAAAGCCAAGCGCTTTGGCCGCTTCAACGGTAAGCGCAAGGACGTGAAGAAGGCGTACGTCTGCCTGAAGCCCGGCCAGGAAATCAACTTTGAAGCGGAGGCCAAGTAATCATGGCAATCGTGAAAGTTAAGCCGACCTCGCCGGGTCGCCGCGCGATGGTCAAGATCGTCAACAAGGATCTGCACAAGGGCAAGCCGTTCGCGGCCCTGCTCGACACGCAATCCAAGACGGCTGGCCGTAACAACAATGGTCACATCACGACCCGTCATAAGGGTGGTGGTCATAAGCAGCACTATCGTCTCGTCGATTTCCGTCGCACGAAGGACGGCATCCCCGCAAAGGTGGAGCGTCTCGAATACGACCCGAATCGCAGCGCGAACATTGCTCTGGTTCTTTACGCAGACGGCGAGCGCCGCTACATCATCGCGCCGAAGGGCGTGACGGTCGGCACGCAGCTGATGTCCGGTTCGGAAGCGCCGATTCGCGCAGGCAACACCCTGCCGATCCGCAACATTCCGGTCGGTACGACGATCCACTGCATCGAAATGCTGCCGGGCAAGGGCGCGCAGATCGCGCGTTCGGCCGGTACGTCGGCGATGCTGCTGGCGCGTGAAGGCGTCTACGCGCAGGTCCGCCTGCGCTCGGGCGAAATCCGCCGCGTGCACGTTGAATGCCGTGCAACGATCGGTGAAGTTGGCAACGAAGAGCACAGCCTCCGTCAAATCGGTAAGGCTGGCGCGAACCGCTGGCGCGGCATCCGCCCGACGGTGCGCGGCGTTGCAATGAACCCGGTCGACCACCCGCACGGTGGTGGCGAAGGCAAGACTGCGGCTGGTCGCGACCCGGTGAGCCCGTGGGGCACGCCGACGAAGGGCTATCGCACCCGCAGCAACAAGCGCACGACGAGCATGATCGTCCAGCGCCGTCACAAGCGTTAAGGAGTAGGCAATGGCACGTTCTATTAAGAAAGGTCCGTTCTGCGACGCCCATTTGCTGAAGAAGGTTGAGGCGGCTGCAGCATCGCGTGACAAGAAACCGATCAAGACCTGGTCGCGTCGCTCGACGATCCTGCCGGACTTCATCGGCCTGACGATCGCCGTGCACAACGGCCGTCAACACGTTCCGGTGTATGTCACGGAAAACATGGTCGGCCACAAGCTTGGCGAGTTCGCACTGACCCGTACGTTCAAGGGTCACGCGGCCGACAAGAAGGCCAAGAAATAAGGGGCAATCAAGATGGAAGTGAAGGCAATTCATCGCGGTGCCCGCATCTCGGCGCAGAAGACGCGTCTTGTGGCTGACCAGATCCGCGGTCTGCCGGTTGACAAGGCACTGAACGTTCTGACGTTCTCGCCGAAGAAAGCGGCTGGCATCGTGAAAAAGGTTGTGCTCTCGGCGATCGCAAACGCGGAACACAACGAAGGCGCCGATATCGACGAGCTCAAGATCAAGAGCATCTACGTCGACAAGGCTGCTTCGCTGAAGCGTTTCACCGCGCGCGCCAAGGGCCGCGGCAACCGCATCGAGAAGCAATCCTGTCACATCACTGTGACGGTCGGGAATTAAGGAGCCATACGATGGGACAGAAAATTCATCCGACTGGCTTCCGTTTGGCCGTCAGCCGCAATTGGGCTTCGCGCTGGTACGCGAACAACAACAATTTCGCGGCGATGTTGAAGGAAGACATCGGTGTTCGTGAATACCTGAAGAAGAAGCTGAAGAACGCTTCGGTGGGCCGTGTTGTGATCGAGCGTCCGGCAAAGAACGCCCGCATCACGATTTACAGCTCGCGTCCGGGTGTGGTGATCGGCAAGAAGGGCGAGGACATCGAACTCCTCAAGGCCGAACTCCAGAAGCGCATGGGCGTTCCGGTTCACGTGAACATCGAGGAAATCCGCAAGCCGGAAACCGATGCTCAACTGATCGCCGATTCGATCACGCAGCAGCTCGAGCGCCGCATCATGTTCCGTCGCGCCATGAAGCGCGCGATGCAGAACGCCATGCGTCTGGGTGCCCAGGGCATCAAGATCATGAGCGCCGGCCGTCTGAACGGTATCGAAATCGCACGTACCGAATGGTACCGCGAAGGTCGAGTGCCGCTTCACACGCTGCGTGCCGACATCGACTACGCAACCTCGGAAGCGAAGACGACGTACGGCATCATCGGCGTGAAGGTTTGGGTCTACAAGGGCGACACGCTCGGCCGCAACGACGCACCGGTGGTGGAAGAAGTCGCCGAAGAAAAGCGTCCGCGCCGCAACGCGCGCCCGGGCGATCGTCGCCCGCGCCGTGACGGCGAAGGCGCCCCGGGTGCCCGCCGTGGCGCACCGCGCCGTGGCGCGGCCGGCGGTGACGGCAAGAGTGGAGAATAACGATGCTGCAACCGAAACGCAGGAAGTATCGCAAAGAGCAGAAGGGTCGTAACACGGGTATCGCAACGCGCGGCAACGCCGTTTCGTTCGGTGAATACGGTCTGAAGGCTATCGGTCGTGGTCGCCTGACCGCGCGTCAGATTGAAGCGGCGCGTCGTGCAATGACGCGTCACATCAAGCGTGGCGGCCGCATCTGGATCCGTATCTTCCCGGACAAGCCGATCTCGCAAAAGCCGGCGGAAGTGCGTATGGGTAACGGTAAGGGTAACCCGGAGTACTACGTCGCCGAGATTCAGCCGGGCAAGATGCTGTATGAAATGGATGGTGTGTCCGAAGAACTGGCCCGTGAAGCCTTCCGTCTGGCTGCAGCCAAGCTGCCGCTGAAGACGGTCTTCATGGTTCGCCAGCTCGGCGCCTAAGGAGTGATTGATGAAGGCATCTGAACTTCTTCAGAAAGACAAGGCCGCGCTCGACAAAGAGCTGTCGGACCTCTTGAAGGCGCAATTCGGCCTGCGCATGCAACTCGCGACCCAGCAGCTCACGAACACGAGCCAGCTGAAGAAGGTTCGTCGCGACATCGCTCGTGTGCGGACCGTCCTGACTCAGAAGGCGAACCAGAAATGAACGATAGCGTGAAAACCTCGCTCAAGCGGACGCTGGTCGGCAAGGTCGTCAGCAACAAGATGGACAAGACGGTCACCGTCCTGGTCGAGCGCCGCGTGAAGCACCCGATCTACGGCAAGTACGTCGTGCAGTCGAAGAAGTACCACGCTCACGACGAAGCGAACACGTACAACGAGGGCGACCTCGTCGAAATCCAGGAAACGCGTCCTCTCTCGAAGACGAAGGCCTGGACCGTGTCGAAGCTGCTGGAAGCTGCACGCGTCATCTAAAGCGCAGTTGTAAGGTAGCAACACCCCGGGAAGCCATTTTCCGGGGTGAGAAGTTGTTGAAATCGCTAAAGATTTCGCTTGCGAGACCAAGATTATAGAGTTATAGTCTTGGTCTTCCCTCTTTATGGGTTCGCTGTTGGCAAAGCAGCGGACGAAAGTAACGGGGGAAGTGGTTCGGGCGCCAGTCCGAATCTGCAAGATTCACCGGAATGCGATGGCCGGTTTCGTTTGCCGTCGCTGCTGTTCATACCCAAGCAGCTGAGCGGTCGTTCTAGTGGCGGCGCGGCTGACGGGACCAAGACTGACCGGATGTGCCATGGTGGCGCGACCGGATTAAGTTGGGAAAGATAAACCATGATCCAGACCGAAACTCGGCTTGAAGTAGCCGACAACACGGGTGCGCGTGAAGTCATGTGCATCAAGGTGCTCGGCGGCTCGAAGCGTCGTTATGCCAGCATTGGCGACATCATCAAGGTGAGCGTCAAGGAAGCAACGCCGCGTGGGCGCGTGAAGAAGGGCGAAATCTACAACGCTGTTGTGGTTCGCACCGCCAAGGGCGTGCGCCGTCAAGACGGCTCGCTGATCAAGTTCGATGGCAACGCCGCCGTGCTTTTGAATACCAAGCTTGAGCCGATCGGCACCCGCATCTTCGGGCCGGTCACGCGTGAGCTGCGTAGCGAACGATTCATGAAGATCGTTTCGCTTGCGCCGGAAGTGCTGTAAGGAGTCGCGATGAACAAGATTCGCAAGGGTGACGAAGTCATCGTCATCACCGGCAAAGACAAGGGCAAGCGCGGCGTCGTGATTGCCATTGGCGAAGAGCGCGTCACTGTGGAAGGCATCAACATCGCCAAGAAGCATGTGAAGCCGAACCCCATGAAGGGCACGACGGGCGGTGTGGAAGCCAAGGCAATGCCGCTGGCTATCTCGAACGTCGCACTGGTCGACGCGAACGGCAAGCCGTCGCGCGTGGGCATCAAGGTCGAAGGGGACAAGAAGGTTCGTTTCCTGAAGACGACCGGTGCTGTCCTGAGCGCCTGACGCTGCGGAGTAAAAAATGGCACGTTTGCAAGAATTTTATAAAGAGAAGGTCGTTCCTGGCCTGATCGAGAAGTTCGGTTACAAGTCGATCATGGAAGTGCCGCGCCTCACCAAGATCACCCTGAACATGGGTATCGGTGAAGCGGTCGCTGACAAGAAGGTTCTCGAGCACGCCGTTGGCGACCTCACGAAGATCGCCGGCCAGAAGCCGGTTA
Organism: Paraburkholderia sp. J41; assembly: GCF_905220235.1. NCBI lineage: Bacteria > Pseudomonadati > Pseudomonadota > Betaproteobacteria > Burkholderiales > Burkholderiaceae > Paraburkholderia > Paraburkholderia sp. J41. The sequence continues at coordinate 28,519 of NZ_CAJMZE010000046.1, forward strand.
TCACGAAGTCGCGCAAGGCAATCGCCGGCTTCAAGATCCGCGAAGGTTATCCGATCGGCACGATGGTCACGTTGCGTGGCCAGGCCATGTACGAATTCCTCGACCGTTTCGTGACGGTTGCGCTCCCCCGCGTGCGCGACTTCCGCGGCGTGTCGGGCAAGGCGTTCGACGGCCGTGGTAACTACAACATCGGTGTGAAAGAGCAGATCATTTTCCCCGAAATCGACTACGACAAGATCGACGCGCTGCGTGGGCTGAACATCAGCATCACGACGACCGCGAAGACCGACGAAGAAGCAAAGGCGCTGCTCGCCGGCTTCAAGTTCCCGTTCAGAAACTGAGGTTACCGTGGCTAAACTGGCACTGATCGAACGTGAAAAGAAGCGCGCTCGTCTGGCAGCGAAATTTGCGCCGAAGCGCGCAGCGCTGAAGGCGATCATCGACGACCAAAGCAAGTCGGAAGAAGAGCGCTACGCAGCTCGCCTGGAACTGCAACAACTGCCCCGCAACTCGAACCCGACCCGCAAGCGTAACCGCTGCGCGATCACGGGCCGTCCGCGTGGCACGTTCCGCAAGTTCGGTCTCGCACGTAACAAGATTCGTGAAATCGCGTTCCGTGGTGAGATCCCTGGCGTCACCAAGGCGAGCTGGTAATAGGAGAAACATAAATGAGCATGAGTGATCCTATCGCCGATATGCTGACTCGCATCCGCAATGCGCAGATGGTCGAGAAGGTTTCGGTTGCTATGCCCTCGTCGAAAGTCAAGATTGCGATTGCGCAGGTCCTGAAGGACGAAGGTTATATCGACGACTTCGCGGTGAAAGCCGAAGGTGCGAAGTCGGAATTGAACATTGCGTTGAAGTACTACGCCGGCCGTCCGGTCATCGAGCGCCTCGAACGCGTCTCGAAGCCCGGTCTGCGCGTGTACCGCGGCCGCAACGAGATCCCGCAGGTCATGAACGGCCTGGGCGTTGCGATCGTTTCGACGCCGAAGGGTGTGATGACGGACCGCAAGGCGCGCGCTACTGGCGTCGGCGGCGAAGTTATCTGCTACGTCGCTTAAGGCCTAGGGAGAAGAAACATGTCTCGAGTAGGTAAGAGCCCGATCGCGCTGCAAGGCGCAGAAGCGACGCTCAGCGACGAGAAGATTACCGTCAAGGGCCCGCTGGGTACGATTTCGCAAGCTGCGAACCGCCTCGTGAAGGTGGTGAACGACAACGGTACGCTCAAGTTCGAGCCGACCGACGAGAGCCGCGAAGCGAATGCAATGTCGGGCACGATGCGCGCGATCGTCGCGAACATGGTGCAAGGCGTGACCAAGGGTTTCGAGCGCAAGCTGACGCTGGTTGGCGTCGGTTACCGTGCTCAGGCGCAAGGCGACAAGCTGAACCTGTCGCTGGGTTTCTCGCACCCGGTGGTGCACCAGATGCCGGAAGGCGTCAAGGCTGAAACCCCGTCGCAAACGGAAATCGTGATCAAGGGGATCGACAAGCAGAAAGTCGGCCAAACCGCAGCCGAAGTGCGCGGTTATCGTCCGCCGGAGCCCTATAAGGGCAAGGGCGTGCGTTATGCCGACGAGGTTGTGATCCTCAAAGAAACGAAGAAGAAGTAAGGGTGCGCAATCATGGATAAGACTCAATCTCGCCTGCGCCGCGCTCGTCAGACGCGTATCAAGATCGCTGAGCTGCAGGTCGCGCGTCTGGCCGTGCATCGCACGAATACGCATATCTACGCGCAAGTGTTCTCGCCCTGCGGCACCAAGGTGCTCGCCAGTGCGTCGACGCTCGAAGCCGAAGTGCGTGCGCAGCTCGCAGATCAATCGGGCAAGGGCGGCAACGTCGCCGCTGCCACGCTGATCGGCAAGCGTATCGCAGAAAAGGCCAAGGCCGCCGGCATCGAATCCGTCGCCTTTGACCGCTCGGGTTTCCGCTACCACGGCCGCGTCAAGGCGCTGGCCGAGGCCGCGCGTGAAGCCGGGCTCAAGTTCTAAGGAAGGAATTCGTCATGGCAAAGATGCAAGCGAAAGTTCAGGCTGACGAACGCGACGACGGCCTTCGTGAAAAAATGATTTCGGTCAACCGCGTGACCAAGGTCGTGAAGGGTGGCCGTATTCTCGGCTTCGCCGCACTGACCGTGGTTGGCGACGGTGATGGCCGCGTCGGTATGGGCAAGGGCAAGTCGAAGGAAGTGCCCGTCGCTGTCCAGAAGGCGATGGAACAAGCTCGCCGCAACATGTTCAAGGTGCCCCTGAAGAACGGCACCCTGCAACACGAAGTGCACGGCAAGCACGGCGCATCGGTCGTCCTCCTCGCTCCGGCGAAGGCAGGTACGGGCGTGATCGCCGGCGGCCCGATGCGCGCCGTGTTCGACGTGATGGGCGTGCAGAACGTTGTGGCCAAGAGCCACGGTTCGACGAACCCGTACAACCTCGTTCGTGCGACGCTGGACGGTCTGCGCAAGCAGTCGACGCCGGCTGACATCGCTGCGAAGCGTGGCAAGTCCGTCGAAGACATTCTGGGCTAAGGGTGGGCACCATGTCTGAAAAAACTGTCAAGGTTCAGCTCGTCAAGAGCCTGATTGGGACCCGCGAATCGCACCGTGCCACCGTGCGCGGTCTCGGCCTGCGCCGCCTGAACTCGGTTTCCGAGCTGCAGGACACGCCGGCTGTGCGCGGCATGATCAACAAGGTCTCGTACCTCGTTAAGGTCATCGGCTAAGCGGTCGACCAAGACTCCAGGAGTTGAAAATGGAATTGAATAACCTGAAGCCGGCAGAAGGCGCGAAGCACGCAAAGCGTCGCGTCGGTCGCGGCATCGGCTCCGGCCTCGGCAAGACCGCCGGCCGTGGTCACAAGGGTCAGAAATCGCGTTCGGGCGGCTTCCACAAGGTCGGCTTCGAAGGCGGTCAAATGCCGCTGCAACGTCGTCTGCCGAAGCGCGGCTTCACGTCGCTCACGAAGGAATTCGTGGGTGAAGTGCGCCTCGCCGACATCGAGAAGCTGCCGGTCGACGAAGTCGATCTGCTGGCTCTCAAGCAGGCAGGCCTCGTTGGCGAACTGACCCGCAGCGCGAAGATCATTGCCACCGGCGAGATCAAGCGTAAGGTCGTGGTCAAGGGTCTGGGTGCGACGAAGAATGCGCGTGCTGCGATCGAAGCAGCCGGCGGTTCTTTTGCCGAGTGATTGTGAGTGGTGCGTGCGGGCTTGCCCGCCGTCACTAGCATCTGCATCGGAGAAGCTACTTGGCTAACAGCCCGAGTCTCGCAAAAACCGGTCGCAGCGCACCGAAGTTCGGCGACCTGCGCCGGCGTGCAGTGTTCCTGCTGCTGGCGCTGGTCGTTTATCGCATCGGCGCGCACATTCCGGTTCCGGGTATCGACCCGGACCAACTGGCGAAGCTCTTTCAGAGCCAGTCAGGCGGCATCCTTGGCATGTTCAACATGTTCTCGGGCGGCGCACTGTCACGGTTCACGATATTCGCGCTGGGTGTCATGCCGTATATTTCGGCGTCGATCATCCTGCAGCTGATGGCGATCGTCTCGCCTCAGCTCGAAGCGCTGAAGAAGGAAGGGCAGGCTGGACAACGCAAGATCACGCAGTACACGCGGATCTTCACGGTGGTGCTGGCGACGTTTCAGGCGTTCGGCATTGCGGTCGCGCTGGAAAACCAGCCGGCTCTCGTGATCGATCCGGGCATGGTGTTTCGTCTGACGACGGTCGTGACGCTCGTGACCGGCACGATGTTCCTGATGTGGCTTGGTGAGCAGATCACGGAACGCGGGCTCGGCAACGGTATCTCGATCATCATCTTCGGCGGGATCGCGGCGGGTTTCCCGAATGCGATCGGCGGCTTGTTCGAACTGGTTCGCACCGGCTCGATGGGTCCCGTCTCGGCGATCATCATCGTGGTGCTGATTGCAGCCGTGACGTATCTGGTGGTGTTCATCGAACGCGGCCAGCGCAAGATCCTCGTGAACTATGCGAAGCGTCAGGTCGGTAACAAGATTTACGGCGGGCAGTCGTCCCACCTGCCGCTCAAGCTGAACATGTCGGGCGTGATTCCGCCGATCTTCGCGTCGTCGATCATCCTGTTCCCGGCAACCATCCTGAACTGGTTCAGTTCGGGGTCGCGGACCGGCTGGTTCGCGGACACGTTGCACAACGTGGCCGAAGCCCTCAAGCCTGGCCAGCCCGTGTACGTGTTGCTGTATGCGTTGGCGATCGTCTTTTTCTGCTTTTTCTACACCGCTCTGGTGTTCAACAGCAGGGAAACGGCCGACAACCTGAAAAAGAGTGGCGCGTTCGTACCTGGCATCCGCCCGGGCGATCAGACGGCCCGCTATATCGACCGCATCCTCACGCGTCTGACGCTGGCCGGTGCGATCTATATCGTGTTCGTCTGTCTGCTGCCGGAGTTTCTGGTGCTGCGCTGGAATGTGCCGTTTTATTTTGGTGGCACGTCGCTGCTGATCATTGTCGTCGTCACAATGGACTTCATGGCGCAGGTGCAGTCGTACGTTATGTCGCAACAATATGAATCGCTGCTCAAGAAGGCTAACTTCAAGGGCGGCGGCGTCCCGATGCGGTAAGGACATATGGCCAAAGACGATGTAATCCAGATGCAAGGCGAGGTCATCGAAAACCTCCCTAACGCAACCTTCCGGGTGAAGCTGGAAAACGGCCATGTCGTTCTGGGGCATATTTCCGGGAAAATGCGGATGCACTACATCCGTATTCTTCCGGGCGACAAGGTGACGGTTGAGTTGACGCCTTACGATCTGTCGCGTGCGCGGATCGTGTTCCGGGCGAAGTGATTTAGGAAAAAGGGTAATATCATGAAAGTGATGGCATCGGTAAAGCGCATTTGCCGCAACTGCAAAATCATCAAGCGCAACGGCGTCGTTCGCGTGATCTGCAGCTCGGACCCGCGCCACAAGCAGCGTCAAGGCTGATTAGCGCGCTTGCGCTTTTTGTTTGAGGAAAAACAATGGCTCGTATCGCAGGGGTTAACATCCCGAACCACCAGCACACGGAAATCGGCCTGACGGCAATTTTCGGTATCGGTCGCACGCGTTCGCGCGGCATCTGTGTCGCTGCTGGTGTCCCGTTTGACAAGAAGGTCAAGGACCTGAACGACGCGGATCTGGAAAAGCTGCGTGAGGAAGTGGGCAAGTTTGTCGTCGAAGGCGATTTGCGCCGTGAAGTGACGATGAACATCAAGCGCTTGATGGACCTCGGCTGCTACCGCGGCGTGCGCCATCGCAAGGGCCTGCCCCTGCGTGGCCAGCGTACGCGTACCAACGCACGTACGCGCAAGGGTCCGCGCCGCGCAGCACAGTCGCTGAAGAAGTAAGCGGAACTGACAGTTACAGGAAAACGTAATGGCTAAGGCTTCGAACAACTCCGCGGCGCAACGCGTTCGCAAGAAGGTCAAGAAGAACGTCGCCGAGGGCGTGGTTCACGTTCACGCGTCGTTCAACAACACCATCATCACGATCACCGACCGTCAGGGCAACGCGCTTGCCTGGGCAACGTCGGGCGGTCAGGGCTTCAAGGGTTCGCGTAAGTCGACCCCCTTCGCAGCTCAGGTCGCAGCCGAATCGGCTGGCCGCGTGGCGATGGAATACGGCGTGAAGAACCTCGAAGTGCGGATCAAGGGCCCCGGTCCTGGCCGCGAATCGGCGGTGCGCGCGCTGCATGGTCTTGGCATCAAGATCACCGCGATCTCCGACGTGACGCCGGTCCCGCACAACGGCTGCCGTCCGCCGAAGCGCCGCCGCATCTAAGGCGTCGCGATTGCCGAACGCCTGAGCCGCCGGTTACGGCGTCCCAGGCTCTCGGCGTTATTGAATTGACTAAGCCCACCGTTCGGTCCAAAGGACCGGACTAGCGCGAAACCCGGCTTTCCCGCCAGGTCTTGCGTGATCAATTATCGAAGGAAAGCAACGTGGCACGTTATATCGGCCCGAAGGCCAAGCTGTCCCGCCGTGAAGGCACCGACCTCTTCCTCAAGAGCGCACGCCGCTCGCTCGCCGACAAGTGCAAGCTCGACAGCAAGCCGGGTCAGCACGGCCGCACCTCGGGCGCTCGCACGTCCGACTACGGCACGCAGCTTCGCGAGAAGCAAAAGGTGAAGCGTATTTACGGCGTGCTCGAGCGCCAGTTCCGCCGCTACTTCGCGGAAGCCGACCGTATCAAGGGCAACACCGGCGAAAACCTGCTGCGCCTGCTCGAATCGCGTCTCGACAACGTCGTGTATCGCATGGGCTTCGCATCGACGCGCGCTGAAGCGCGTCAGCTCGTGAGCCACAAGGCGCTCACGCTCAACGGCGTCGTTGCAAACGTGCCGTCGATGCAAGTGAAGGCCGGCGACGTCATCGCGATTCGCGAAAAGGCGAAGAAGCAGGCTCGTATCGTCGAAGCCCTCTCGCTCGCAGAGCAAGGCGGCATGGCGGGTTGGGTGTCGGTCGACGCGAAGAAGTTCGAAGGCACGTTCAAGGGCATGCCGGAGCGCAGCGACATCGCTGGCGACATCAACGAAAGCCTGATCGTCGAATTGTATTCGCGGTAATCGGATTGACGGCCGGGGTAGCCTCTGTGCTTCGCGCAGGAGGCGGCCTCGGCCGTTTTTTTCAGGTTGTTGCCATCTCAGCCTTATCGGTGTAACGAGCCGAGGGTATTGAAAAGGAAAACCTATGCAAACCAGTTTGTTGAAACCCAAGATCATCGCTGTGGAATCGCTCGGCGACAACCACGCGAAAGTGGTCATGGAGCCGTTCGAACGCGGTTATGGCCACACCTTGGGTAACGCGCTTCGGCGCGTGCTGCTGTCGTCGATGGTGGGCTACGCGCCGACCGAAGTGACGATCGCAGGCGTCGTGCACGAATACTCGACGCTCGACGGTGTGCAAGAGGACGTGGTCAACCTGCTGCTGAACCTGAAGGGTGTGGTGTTCAAGCTGCATAACCGTGACGAAGTGACGGTTACGCTGCGCAAGGAAGGCGAAGGCGTCGTCACCGCTGGCGACATCGAGCTTTCGCACGACTGCGAAGTCATCAACCCCGATCACGTGGTTGCGCATCTCACGAAGGGCGGCAAGCTCGACGTGCAGATCAAGATCGAAAAGGGCCGCGGCTACGTGCCGGGCAACGTGCGTCGTTACGGCGACGAGTCGGCCAAGATCATCGGCCGCATCGTGCTGGACGCGTCGTTCTCGCCGGTTCGCCGCGTGAGCTACGCCGTGGAAAGCGCGCGTGTCGAACAGCGTACCGACCTCGACAAGCTCGTGATGAACATCGAAACCAACGGCGTGATCTCGCCCGAGGAAGCGATTCGCCAGTCGGCGCGCATCCTCGTGGATCAGCTGTCGGTGTTCGCTGCTCTGGAAGGCACGGAAACGGCCGCGGAAGCGCCGTCGCGCGCACCGCAGATCGACCCGATCCTGCTGCGTCCGGTGGACGATCTCGAACTCACGGTTCGCTCGGCGAACTGCCTGAAGGCCGAGAACATCTACTACATCGGCGATCTGATCCAGCGCACCGAGAACGAGCTGCTCAAGACCCCGAACCTGGGTCGCAAGTCGCTCAACGAGATCAAGGAAGTGCTCGCTTCGCGCGGTCTCACGCTCGGCATGAAGCTCGAAAACTGGCCGCCGGCCGGTTTGGACAAGTAAGTCGATAAGCAAGAAGTCTGGCACGGACGCGGATTTTCGCGAATTTTTCCTGTAGAATCCGCGTCTTGCCTTTTTCACGTACCGGCCCGTGCTTCGTAACGAAGCGATAGAAGAGCTGGACCAAAACTTTGTTTCAAGGAAATTGAAATGCGTCACCGTCATGGTCTGCGGAAACTGAACCGCACGAGCAGCCACCGTCTGGCAATGCTCCGTAACATGTCCAACTCGCTCATCGAGCACGAAGTCATCAAGACGACGCTGCCGAAGGCGAAGGAACTCCGTAAGGTTGTCGAGCCCCTCATCACGCTGGGCAAGAAGCCGTCGCTCGCAAACCGTCGTCTGGCATTCAACCGCCTGCGCGATCGTGACTCGGTCACGAAGCTGTTCGACGTGCTCGGTCCGCGTTTCGCGAACCGTCCGGGCGGCTACCTGCGTATCCTGAAGTTCGGTTTCCGTGTGGGCGACAACGCGCCGATGGCGCTGGTCGAACTGCTCGATCGTCCGGAAGTCTCGGAAGAGAACGTCCAGGAAGCGGAATAAGCTTTCCGTCGCCCGATGCTGCATCGGGTGGCATGCGAAAAAGCCAGGCCTAGCCTGGCTT
>NZ_CAJMZE010000047.1:0-36623 GCF_905220235.1 Paraburkholderia sp. J41
ACCCGCCTGAAGCGATTCAGGCGGGTTTTTTGTTTGCGCGCGCCGGCGAAGGCCGCATTACGCGCATTACGCGCATTACGGAGCGGCGCTGCCGAAGACGTAATTCGTCATGGCGAGCGCGCGCTGGTAAGTGCCGAGCGACTGAACGCCGAGCGTGTAGTCGTCGTCGGCGGCACCGAGCGCGGCGAACACCGGCAGCAGATGCTCGTCGGTCGGATGCATGAATTCCGCGTGCGGCGCGCGCTTGCGATAGTCGAGCAGGGCGTCGATGTCGCGCGCGGCCAGATGGCTTTCGAACCAGTCGGTGAATTCGCCCACGCGCGGATCGGCGTCCTCGGCACTTGCCGAGAAGTCGGCGGCGCGAAGATTGTGCGTGATCTGGCCGGAGCCGACCACCATCACGCCTTCGTCGCGCAACGCTCGCAGCGTGCGGCCGAGCGCGAAGTGATGCGCAGCGTCGGCGCGCGGCTGGATGGAAAGCTGCGCGACGGGGATATCGGCGTTCGGGAACATCAGCAGCATGGGCACCCACGCGCCGTGGTCGAGGCCGTGGGTTTCCTCGTCGACATGAACGCCCCGCGCGCGCAGCAATTCCGCCGCGCGCCGCGCGGTTTCGGGCGCGCCCGGCGCGGGATACCGGAGCTCGTAAAGCGCGCGCGGAAAGCCGTAAAAGTCGTGGATGGTCTCGGGTTGCGCGGCGATGCTCACGGCCGGCCGCTGCGTGTACCAATGCGCCGACAGCATGAGAATCGATTCGGGGCGCGGCAAGTGCCCGGCGAGCTGGGCGAAGCCTTCGCGCGGCATCGACGGGTCGATCGGCAGCGTGGGCGCGCCGTGGGAGATGAAAAGCGTGGGAGTGCGACGGCTCATGATCGTGGCGGCACGCACGACGACGGATCGCGCGCACCGAAAATTTCGGGATTGCGATCAATATAAGACTCAACCGTAGCGAATTAAACGGCGTTCGGCGGAATTGATTGTGTCGTCGGTATTGATAATCGGCGCCGAGGCGACGGACCGTTTATCCCGCGGAGTTAATCGGCGGGCTGCCACTTTACCTGCGGATTTATCCCGCTGTTACTCGCCCTGACTGCCGAGCCCTTGCCAGGCGGGCGACAGGGCAGGCCCGAGCGCGAACAGGTCGAGCACGCGCGCAACCGTGTGGTCGACCATTTCGTCGATCGAAGCCGGCCGGTTATAGAACGCGGGCAGCGGCGGGAAGATCACGCCGCCCATTTCCGTGACGGCCGTCATGTTGCGCAGATGCGCGAGGTTGAGCGGCGTTTCGCGCACCAGCAGCACGAGGCGGCGGCGTTCCTTGAGCGTGACGTCGGCGGCGCGCGCGATCAGGTTGTCGGAAAGACCGTGCGCGACGCTCGCGAGCGTTTTCATCGAGCAGGGCGCGACGATCATGCCGTCGGTCGCGAACGAGCCCGAGGCGAGCGTCGCGCCGACGTCGCGCACCGCATGCACGACGTCGGCGCGCGCATGGAGATCGTCCTTGCTCATCTCCAGTTCGTGCTGGACGTTGAGCCAGCCCGCCGCCGAAACGAGCAAGTGCGTTTGCACGCCGCCCATGCGCCGCAGCATGTCGAGCATGCGCACGCCGTAGATCGCGCCCGTGGCGCCCGTGATCGCGACGATCAAACGGCGTGGCGCGGGTTTGACGGCGGCGGCGGGCGAGGCGATCGTGCTGTTCACGGAAGTAGGCGGAGCGAGGAGAAAGGCGCGCGAAGCGCGAGGCGGGCGGAGCCACGAAGGCCGCGGGGAAATCACGCGGAAAAATCGTGCCGGAAACCCGCCGCGAGTGCCGTAAGCGAGCCAGGCGCCCGGTGATCCAGGGAACCCGAGGCCGGCGCGCCGGTGCTACGTCGAACGGCGCGCGCCCGTGGGCGGGCGGCGCGCCGCTAATTCAGCGTCAGGCCGCGGCGAAAAGCTGCTGGAGTTCGCCGTTCTGGTACATCTCCATCATGATGTCCGAGCCGCCGACGAATTCGCCCTTTACGTAAAGCTGCGGAATGGTCGGCCAGTTCGAGAATTCCTTGATGCCCTGGCGAACTTCGTCGTCCTCGAGCACGTTGACGGTCTTGAACTGATCGACGCCGCAGGCTTTCAGGATCTGCACCGCGCGACCCGAGAAGCCGCACATCGGGAACTGCGCGTTGCCCTTCATGAAGAGGACGACGGCGTTTTCGTCGACGATCTGCTTGATGCGTTGTTGAGTGTCCATGACTGACCTTGCGATTGAATTGATGCGTAAATACGTTGGAGTGCAGGGTGAAATGATAGCGGATTTCGCCTGCCCGAGCCGGGCGCCGCCTGGTGTCGACCGGTGTCGCCGAGCGCCGTCCAGTGGGAACTCAGCCTGCCCAGCATCCGCCGCTGATGCGCTCGATGCCGGCCAGATCGCGCGCCGAGCGCACTTGCGCGAATCCGGCGCCCTCCAGCAGCGCGCGCACGGCCGCCGCCTGGTCGTAGCCATGCTCCATCCACAGCACGCCGCCCGGCACGAGATGCGCGTGCGCGCCCGCCACGATCGTGCGCAACGCGTCGAGGCCGTCGGCTTCGTCGGTGAGCGCGCCGCGCGGCTCGAAGCGCAGGTCGCCTTGTTGCAGATGCGGATCGCCGCTCGCGATATAGGGCGGATTGCTCACGATGGCGTCGAAGCGCGGCGCTTCGTCGAGCGAGGCAAGCGCCTCGTACCAGCTTCCGGCGACGAAGGTCGGCGCGCCGCCGGGCCGCCGCGCGTCGAGCAATTTTTGCGCGTTGCGCGCGGCCACGGCGAGCGCGGCTTCGGAGCGGTCGACGGCCCATACGCGCGCGTCGGGGCGCGCCGCAGCGATCGCCACCGCAATCGCGCCGCTGCCGGTGCCGAGATCGAGCACGCGCGGCCGGGCGACGCCTTCGAGCGCGGCCAGCGCCGTTTCCACGAGCAATTCCGTTTCCGGGCGCGGAATCAGCACGTCGGGCGTCACCTCGAAATCGAGGCCGAAGAACTCGCGCGCGCCCACGAGCTGCGCGATCGGCTCGCCCGCCGCGCGCCGCGCTTCGAGCGCGCGATACGCCGCGACCGGCGCCGCGTCGAGCGCTTCGTCGCCGCGCGTGATCAACTGCGTACGGCGCCAGCCGAGCACGTGCATGAGCAGCACGCGCGCTTCGAGCGCGGGCAGCGGCGAGGCGCGCAGCAGCGCGTCGGCGGTGGTGTCGCTCACGTTCGGTGCGCTCAATCCGCGTCGCCGAGCGAGGCCAGTTGCTCGGCCTGATGCTCGGACACCAGCGCGCCGATCAATTCGCCGAGATCGCCGTCCATGATCGCGTCGAGCCGGTACAGCGTGAGATTGATGCGGTGATCGGTGAGCCGGCCTTGCGGGAAGTTGTAGGTGCGAATGCGCTCCGAACGGTCGCCCGAGCCGACCAGACTCTTGCGCGTGGCCGCTTCCTTCGCGTGCTGCTCCTGCTCCTGCTTGTCCTTGATGCGCGCGGCCAGCACCTTGAGCGCGCGATCCTTGTTCTTGTGCTGCGAGCGGTCGTCCTGGCATTCCACGACGATGCCGGTCGGCAGGTGCGTCACGCGCACGGCCGAGTCGGTCTTGTTGATGTGCTGGCCGCCCGCGCCCGAGGCGCGGAACGTGTCGATGCGCAGGTCGGCGGGATTGATCTCCACTTCGCCGATTTCGTCCGCTTCCGGCATCACCGCGACCGTGCAGGCCGAGGTGTGGATGCGCCCCTGAGTTTCGGTGGCCGGCACGCGCTGCACGCGATGGCCGCCCGACTCGAACTTGAGCTTCGAATACGCGGCCTCGCCCGCGATGCGCACGATCACTTCCTTGTAGCCGCCGAGATCGGACTCGCTCGCCGACATCATTTCGATCTGCCAACGATTGCGCTCCGCGTAGCGCAGATACATGCGCAGCAGGTCGCCCGCGAACAGCGCGGATTCGTCGCCGCCCGTGCCCGCGCGAATTTCGAGGAACACGTTGCGGTCGTCGTTGGGGTCCTTCGGCAACAGCATCATCTGCAACTCATGCTGAAGCTGCGCCATGCGCTCGCGCGACGCCTTCACTTCCTCTTCGGCGAAGTCGCGCATCGACGCGTCGCTCAGCAGGTCCTTGGCCGCCGCTTCGTCGTCGCGCGCCTGGCGCCATTGCGCATAGTGCTCGACCACGGGACCGAGTTCCGCGTGCTCGCGCGTGAGCTTGCGGTACTGGTCGCGGTTCGACGTCACGTCGGGGCGGCTCAACAGGTCATTGAGCTCGGCCAGGCGTGTCGTCAGCTGGTCGAGCTTCGATTGCATGCTCGTTTTCATCGGGCGGTGCGGAGCGGACTCCGTAAAGAACTGCGAGAGAGAAGAGGCCGGCGGAAACCGGGCGCTGGCCCGGCCGTCGATCGTGCGCCGCGCGCAGGCCGCGCGCCTGACGGCGAGCGCCGCTAGAGGCTGGACGAACCGGAGGAGCCGGACAAGTCGGGCGAATCGGTGGATTCTGAAGGATTCGACGCGCGCGGGGAAGCGGCGCCGGTGTCGTCGTCGGACTTCGCGCCCCGGGCGGGCTGACCGTGACGGTAAAAGCCGCCCATCAGTTCGATGAGCGAATCGCGGTTCTCGCCGCGCGTGGTGTTGAGCGCGTGCGTGGGACCGTGAATGAGCTTGTTGGTGAGCGACTGCGAAAGCGCTTCGAGCACGGCGGCCGGGTCGTCGCCGCGCGCGAGCATCTTGCGCGCGCGGTCGAGTTCGGCGCGGCGCAGCGCGTCGGCCTGCGTGTGCATGTGACGGATGACCGGCACGATGCTGCGCGAGTCGAGCCACTGCATGAAGTTTTCCACGCGCGATTCGATGATCGTTTCGGCCTGCGCGACGGCCGCCTGGCGCGAGGCGTTGCCTTCGCGCACGATCGTGCCGAGATCGTCGACGGTGTAGAGGAACACGTCTTCGAGCTGCGCGACTTCGGGCTCGATGTCGCGCGGCACGGCGAGATCGACCATGAAAATGGGGCGATGACGGCGCGCCTTCACCGCGCGCTCGACGGCGCCAAGCCCGATGATCGGCAGCGTGGACGCCGTACACGAAACGATGATGTCGAATTCGTGCATGCGCGCGGGCAGGTCGGAAAGCGGGATCGACTTGCCGTTGAAACGTTCGGCCACATAGCGGCCGCGCTCGGCGGTGCGGTTGGCGACCACGAGTTCGCGCGGCTGCTGGGCCGCGAAGTGCGCGGCGCACAGCTCGATCATTTCGCCCGCGCCGATGAACAGCACGCGCTGATTGGCGATCTTGTCGAAGATGCGCTGCGCGAGACGCACGGAGGCGGCGGCCATCGACACCGATTGCGCGCCGATTTCGGTCGTGGTGCGCACTTCCTTCGCCACGGCGAAGGTGCGCTGGAACAACTGGTTCAGATAGGTGCCGAGCGCGCCGGCTTCGGTCGCGGTGCGCACGGCCGTTTTCATCTGGCCGACGATCTGGGTTTCGCCCAGCACCATGGAATCGAGCCCCGACGCCACCCGGAACGCATGCCGCACGGCTTCGGACTGCGGCAGCGTGTAGACGTGCGGCGCGAGTTCCTCGGCGCGAATGCCGTGATATTGCGAGAGCCAGCTCACGGCGTCGTCGCGCGAACCGCTCGCGTCGGTCGCGCAATACAGCTCGGTGCGGTTGCAGGTGGAGAGAATGGCGGCTTCCGGCGCGCTCAGCGAGCGCCTGCCGGACCACGCTTCCTTGAACAGGGCGAGCGCGGGCTTGATCTGTTCGAGCGGAAACGCCACGCGTTCGCGCAAGGCGACGGGCGCGGTGTGGTGATTGATTCCGATCGTTAGAAGCTGCATACCATGGGGCGAAGATTTAGGCGGATATTATAACTTTTCCTCGCTTCTTACATTGGCCACGGCGGATTCCGATGATTCGCTTCGGCCGTCGTTTTCGCCTTCTTGGCCGTTGACCGGCAGCCGCTCGAGCTGATAGCCAAAGCCGTACAGCGTGGTCAGACGCCAGCCGTGCTCGGGCCCGAGCTGCAATTTGCTGCGCAGCCGCGACGCGTGCGTATCGAGCGTGCGCGACCGAACGTCGCGGTTCAGATTCCACACCGTTTCGAGAATGCGCGCGCGAGAAACGGGGCGCGATGCGTTGGTGAACAGCAGCAGCGCGAAACGGAATTCCTTGGGCGTGAGCGTGACGGTCTGACCCCGAAACGACACCGCGTAACGCGCCGAATCGAACAGATAGTCGCCGAAACCGTGACGCGCGCGATTGCGCGGACGGCGCACGCCCGCGCGGCGCAGCAGCGCGTCGATGCGCGCGAGCATTTCCGGGCCGCGCACGGGCTTCGAGATGCAGTCGTCGGCGCCCGCTTGCAGGCTCGTGACGATCTCGCTTTCATGCGGCGCTAACATGAGCACGATGGCGGGCAGGCCCGGCAGGAATTTGCGGACTTTGGGAATGAGTTCGTCGGCGCCCGTTTCGCCGCACCACCAGGCGGCGATCAGGAGATCGAAGGTTTCGTCGTCGAGCGTTTCGAACAGCGATTCGCCGAGAGTGAAGTGCTGGCAGGCATGCCCGCCTGCAATGAGCAGACGGACGACGGTTTCGGCCTGACGGGCGTCCGGTTCGACAAGAGCGATTCGCATAGGGGGGAGTGCGGCTGCGGCGGGCCGGACGCGCTTGCCTTGCACCATCCCGACCCCTACACTCAACCGCTACGCGGGAAGCGCCAAGCCGACCGATTTTCCATTGAAAATAAGACGTAACTGAGTACGAAATGCTATCTCCCGCCATTCGACGGTCCTATCGGACTTTTCCGAAAATCCATAGGACGCGTCTCTGATGGGCTGGCCCGGCGTCATCTTTCTCGGACTTGTCGTAGGTTGCGCGGGATGGTGGCTGCATCCGTCTCGCCGCGCCGCGCGCGGCGGCTTCGCGCCGGCGCTCGCAGCGGGCGCGATCGGCGCGGCGCTCGCCAAGGCCGCGGGCCGCGCCACGGGTCTTTTCCACGACGGCGAACTGCTCGAATGGCCGCTTTGCACGGCGCTCGCGCTGGTTTTCGTCGTCGCGATCGTCGCCTTCGCCGCACGCCGTCAGGCGCGTTCCTGACGCGCTGACCACGACACTTTCCGCTTTCGATCTCTCTCGCAGGTGAACTCCATGAACGCCCGACTTCCCGAAACGTCCACCATTCCCGAACGCATCGCCGCGCTGCGCGCCGCCATGGCGCACGCGGGCGTCGACGCGGCACTCGTGCCGTCCGCCGACCCGCATCTCTCCGAATACCTGCCGCGCCGCTGGCAAGGCCGCGAGTGGCTGTCGGGCTTCACGGGCTCCGTCGGCACGCTGGTCGTGACCAGGGACTTCGCGGGCGTCTGGGTGGATAGCCGCTACTGGGTGCAGGCGGAAAGCCAGCTCGCGGGCACCGGCATCCAGTTGATGAAGATGACGGGCGGCCAGCAGACGGCGCCGCACATCGACTGGCTCGCGCAGAACGTGCCGGCGGGCGGCACGGTGGCGGTGGACGGCGCGGTGCTGGGCGTGGCTTCGGCGCGCGCGTTGGCCGACGCGTTGAAGGCGCGCGGCGTGGCGCTGCGCACCGACCTCGATCTGCTCGACGACGTGTGGCAAGGCCGCCCGTCGCTGCCGCTCGAACCCGTATACGAGCACGTCGCGCCGCACGCGGACGCGAGCCGCGCGGGCAAGCTCGCACAGGTGCGCGAGGCGATGGCTCAAAAGGGCGCGCAATGGCATTTCGTTTCGACGCTCGACGACCTCGCGTGGCTGTTCAATCTGCGCGGCGCCGACGTCAACTACAACCCCGTGTTCGTCGCGCACGCGCTGATCGGGCCGAACGACGCCACGCTCTTCGTCGCCGAAGGCAAGGTGAGCGCCGGGCTCGCGCAGTCGCTCGCGCAGGACAACGTGCGCGTCGCGCCCTACGCGCAGGCCGCCGCCGCGCTCGCCGCGCTGCCCGAAAACGCCGCGCTGCTGGTCGATCCGCGCCGCGTGACGTTCGGCTTGCTGGAGGCGGTGCGGCCGGCGGTCAAGCTCGTCGAATCCATCAACCCGAGCACGTTCTTCAAGTCGCGCAAGACGGCCGCGGAAGCCAGGCACGTGCGCGCGACCATGGAGCAGGACGGCGCCGCGCTCGCCGAATTCTTCGCGTGGTTCGAGGGCGCGCTCGGGCGCGAAGTCGTCACCGAACTCACCATCGACGAAAAACTGAGCGCGGCGCGCGCTCGCCGCCCGGGCTTCAAGTCGCTTTCGTTCGCGACCATCGCGGGCTTCAACGCGAACGGCGCGATGCCGCATTACCGTGCCACGCCGGAGTCGCACAGCGTGATCGAAGGCAACGGCCTGTTGCTGATCGACTCGGGCGGCCAGTACGTGAGCGGCACGACCGACATCACGCGCGTGGTGCCCGTCGGCACGCCGAACGCCGAGCAAAAGCGCGACTTCACGCTCGTGCTCAAGGGAATGATGGCGCTCTCGCGCGCGCAGTTTCCGCGCGGCGTGCGCTCGCCGATGCTCGACGCCATCGCGCGCGCGCCGATCTGGGAAGCGGGCGTCGATTACGGCCACGGCACGGGTCACGGCGTGGGTTACTTCCTGAACGTGCATGAAGGCCCGCAGGTGATTTCGCACTACGCGCCCGCCGAGCCGTGGACGGCAATGGAGCCGGGCATGATCACGTCGATCGAACCGGGTATTTACCGGCCCGGCAAGTGGGGCGTGCGGATCGAAAATCTGGTGATGAACCAGAGCGCGCAAAACACCGAATTCGGCGAATTCCTGCAATTCGAAACGCTCACGCTGTGCCCGATCGACACGCGCTGCATCGACCTTTCGTTCCTGCGCGAAGACGAGCGCGAATGGCTCAACGCCTATCACCAGAGCGTGCGCGTGCGCGTCGCGCCGCACGTGAGCGGCGAGGCGCTCGCGTGGCTCGAGAAGCGCACGCAGCCGATCTGAGAACGGCGATCCCGACCATTCAAGCGAGCGAGAAGCGCATGGCGATCCAGGCAGTGGTGTTCGATTTCGGCGGCGTGCTGGTGGACTGGAGCCCCGAGTACC
Organism: Paraburkholderia sp. J41; assembly: GCF_905220235.1. Taxonomy (NCBI): domain Bacteria; kingdom Pseudomonadati; phylum Pseudomonadota; class Betaproteobacteria; order Burkholderiales; family Burkholderiaceae; genus Paraburkholderia; species Paraburkholderia sp. J41. The sequence goes on from NZ_CAJMZE010000047.1 coordinate 9,050, forward strand.
TTTACCGCAAGCTCATTCCCGACGACGACGAACGCCGCTGGTTTCTCGCGAACGTCTGCAAGATGGATTGGGTCGTGCGTCAGGACGGCGGCGAGCCGATCGCCGTGGGCACCGCGGCGCTGGTGGCCGAATTCCCCCGGCACGAAGCGCTGATCCGCGCGTTCTACGAGCGCTGGCACGAGATGGTGCCCGGTTTGCTGGAAGGCGGCGTGGCCACGTTCGAGCGGCTCGAAGCGGCGGGCGTGCCCATTTTCGGGCTCACGAACTGGTCGCACGAAACCTTTCCGTGGGCGTGGGAGCGCTTCGAGATCCTGCGGCGTTGCCGCGATGTCGTGGTGTCGGGGCGCGTGCAGCTCGTGAAGCCCGATCCGGCCATCTTCCACGAAATGTTCCGCCGCATCGAGGCGCAACTGCCGGGCGTGCGGCCCGACGAACTCGTGTTCATCGACGACAACGCGCGCAACGCCGAAGCCGCCACGGCGCTCGGCTGGCACGGCGTGCATCACACGAGCAATGCGCGGACCGACGCGCGCTTGCGCGAACTCAGTTTGCCGCTTTGATTCAGCGACGTTCGCGGCGGTTCATTTCGAAGCCGGCGCGGCGGGCTGCCCGAGCAGCGTGCGCAGCGCGTCGGCGATTCCCTTCGCGGTCTGGCCGGCGCCTTTCGCCACGCCTTCGGCGCTCACGCCCAGCGCCTGCGCGAAGCCGGCGCGCAACTCCGTCATCAGGTTGTCGTTGAGCCTGAACTTCGGGTCGTGCAGATTGCCGTCCAGCACGAAATGCAGCGTGATGTTGCCCTTGTGCGACTTGAGCGCGGCCACGGCGGCGCGGGTGGGAATCGAGAGAAACGTGTCGAGCGGATCGTCGTTTTCCGCGAGCCGAAGGTCGTGCAGCGTGATCGTGCCCGGCGCATGGATGTGATAACGCTGCACGGTCGCGGTGAGATCGAGGTCGACCGTGCCGCCCGTCACGTTGGTCCGCGCGCCCGCTTTCTTCAGCAGATACGGGTCGATCGTGCGCACGTCGACGCCGCGCAGCGTGGTGTGCGTTTGCGAGTCCTTGCTGGCGATGCGAATCCAGCCGTCGAAGGTCACGTGGCCCGTGTGCGCGGGGCCGGGCACGTCGCCGGCCACGGCCACGCGCGTGGGCTCGTCGAGCGCGGGCAGATGCAGGTTGTCGACGCTCGCGTGGGCATTGCTCACCGTCACGCGCCACGGCGGGTTGCCTACCGTGCGATCGTAAAAGTCGAACGCGCCGTTTTCGAAACCGATGTGGTCGATGAGCTTTTCGCGCGGCGTTTCGTGGCCGGCTTGCGCGGCGCTCGCCTCCGAGGCCCCGTTGGCGCCCGAAGCGCGCGTCATCTCCTCGCGCAGATTCGACAGGATCAGGATCGACCCGTTCGCGCGGCGCAGCACCGTCATCGTGAAGTCGCGCACGACGATCTCGCGAATGTGTACGCGATGCGCGAGCAGCGCGCGCAGGTCGGGCACGAGCGTGACGCGCGCGGCGTGCAGCGTGTCGGCGGTCGGCCAGTCGCGCGGCGGCGTGAGGCGCAGGTCGGTGAGTTCGACGGAGGCGAGATTCCACGCCACATGCACGCCCGAGGCCGTGCCGATGGGCGCGAGCGCTTCCTCGACGGCGCTTTTCGCCTTGCGTTGCAGCACGTAGAGCGTGCCGAGCGCGGCGAGCACGAGGAGCGCGACGACGATCGCCGCAATCAGCAGAATCCGTTTTCGGATCGACGTGGCCATGCGTGTTGTCTCGTGCGATTGCGCCGATGAAGGCGAAAAGAGGGAGCCGCCAGGCGTAACGCGTGCAAGCAATCGACATGCCGCATGCGTTGCGGGTTCGGCGCGGTGCTTCAAAAAAAACGGCGACCCGCGGGCCGCCGTTCGCATCGAGCGCGAGACGTTTGCTTACCGGCTGATCGGCTTGTAACGCAGACGCTTCGGACGCGCGGCTTCCTCGCCGAGGCGCTTGATCTTGTCGGCTTCGTATTCCTGATAGTTGCCGTCGAAGAACGTGACCTGCGAGTCGCCTTCGAACGCGAGGATGTGCGTGGCGATACGGTCGAGGAACCAGCGATCGTGCGAAATCACCATCACCGACCCGGCGAATTCGAGCAACGCGTCTTCGAGCGCGCGCAGCGTTTCCACGTCGAGGTCGTTCGACGGTTCGTCGAGCAGCAGCACGTTGCCGCCCGAAATGAGCGTCTTGGCCAGATGCAAACGCCCACGCTCGCCGCCCGAGAGATTGCCGACGATCTTCTGCTGGTCGCCGCCCTTGAAGTTGAAGCGGCCGATATACGCGCGCGAGGGCGTTTCGTACTTGCCCACCGTGAGCACGTCGGCGCCGCCCGAGATTTCCTCGAACACGGTCTTGCCGGCGCCCAGCGCGTCGCGGCTCTGATCGACGTAAGCGAGCTTCACGGTCGGGCCCATTTCGATCGTGCCCGAATCCGGCTGCTCCTTGCCGGTGAGCATGCGGAACAACGTCGATTTACCGGCGCCGTTCGGCCCGATGATGCCGACGATCGCGCCCGCCGGAATCCGGAAGCTCAGATTGTCGATGAGCAGACGGTCGCCGTACGACTTGCTGACGTTCTTGAATTCGATGACTTCGTTGCCCAGACGCTCGCCCGCCGGAATGAAGATTTCCTGCGTTTCGTTGCGCTTCTGGTATTCCTGGCTCGACAGTTCCTCGAAGCGCGCGATACGCGCCTTCGATTTCGCCTGACGGCCCTTCGGGTTCTGGCGCACCCATTCGAGTTCTTTCTTGATCGCCTTCTGACGCGCCGATTCCGACGCTTCTTCCTGCTTCAGGCGTTCTTCCTTCTGGTCGAGCCAGCTCGAATAGTTGCCCTTCCAGGGAATGCCGTGGCCGCGGTCGAGTTCGAGAATCCACTCGGCGGCGTTGTCGAGGAAGTAGCGGTCGTGGGTCACGGCGACCACGGTGCCGGGAAAGCGCGTGAGGAACTGTTCGAGCCATTCGACCGATTCGGCGTCGAGGTGGTTGGTCGGCTCGTCGAGCAGCAACATGTCGGGTTTTTCGAGCAGCAGCTTGCAGAGCGCGACGCGGCGCTTTTCGCCGCCCGAGAGATTGCCGATCTTCGCGTCCCACGCGGGCAGGCGCAGCGCGTCGGCGGCGATTTCGATCTGCTGTTCGGCGCTGCCGTCGGTCGTGGCGAGGATCGCTTCGTATTTGGCCTGCTCGGCGGCGAGCGCGTCGAAGTCGGCGTCCGGTTCCGCGTAGGCGGCGTAGATTTCGTCGAGCTTCTTCTGCGCGTTGAACACGTCGCCGAGACCTTCTTCGACCGCTTCGCGCACGGTCTTTTCCGGGTCGAGTTGCGGTTCCTGCGGCAGATAGCCGATGTTGAGGTTGGGCATCGGCGTGGCTTCGCCTTCGATGTCCTTGTCGACGCCGGCCATGATCTTGATGAGCGTGGACTTGCCCGAGCCGTTCAGGCCGAGCAGGCCGATCTTCGCGCCGGGGAAGAACGAGAGCGAGATGTCCTTCAGGATCTGGCGCTTGGGCGGCACGATCTTGCCGACCCGGTTCATGGTGAAGACGTATTGGGCCATGAGAGTGTCTTTGGAAAACGGAGAAAAAGGGGCGCAAAGGCGTCCTGGAACGCGGCGCGACGGGCGGCGTTGCAGACGCGCTTCGGCGTGACGCAAGCCGCTATTGTACGGGGCGCGGGCGGCGCCGGAGCGGTGTGCGCCGGCGCCTCGCTGCGGCGTGGGCTTTCAGAGCCATTGCGCGACGCCGCCGTGACGCGAACAGGTGCCGCCGTGGTGACGGCTGAAGCTGTAGGTGCCGTCGCGGCATTGCGCGCTCGCGCCTTCGGGCACGCGGCCCGAGCGCGAATGCGCGGGCGAGTGGACCGCGCGGCCGTCGCGGTTCACGTAGCCGTGGTGGTTGTCGAGGTCGCTTTCGTCGGGCGTGGCGTAGGCGCCGGGCGTGGGCTGGAAGGCGAACGCGGGCGCCGGGGCGATCAGGCAGAGCGCGAGGAGCGCGGCGGCCGAAAGCCGGAAACGGTGAAAGCGGCGAGTGCGTGAAATTCCCTGTGGCTGCATCGGCGGTGTCTCTCTTTGTTCTATCAGGGCGATGGCGGCTTTCGACCGTAAAAAAGCCCGCTGAGAAGCGGGCTTTGCAGAGTGCGAGCGGGGCTCAGACGTTGAACAAAAAGTTCATCACGTCGCCGTCATGCACGACATATTCCTTGCCTTCGGCGCGCATCTTGCCCGCTTCCTTCGCGCCGGTTTCGCCCTTGTACTGGATGTAATCGTCGAACGCGATGGTCTGCGCGCGAATGAAGCCGCGCTCGAAGTCGGTGTGGATCACGCCCGCGGCTTGCGGCGCCGTATCGCCCACGTGAATGGTCCACGCGCGCACTTCCTTCACGCCCGCCGTGAAATACGTTTGCAGGCCGAGCAGCCGGAAGCCCGCGCGGATCACGCGGTCGAGGCCCGGCTCGTTCATGCCCATGTCGGCGAGGAACGCGATCTTGTCTTCGTCGTCGAGATCGGCGATTTCCGCCTCGATCGCGGCGCACACGGCCACGACCGGCGCGCCTTCGGCTTCGGCGTGCTTGCGCACGGCGTCGAGGTACGGATTGTTCTCGAAGCCGTCGTCCTTCACGTTCGCGACGTACATCGTCTTTTTCGCGGTGATGAGGCAAAACGGCTTGAGCAGCGCCTGTTCGTCCTCGTTCAGGTCGAGCGCGCGCACGGGCTTCGCCTGGTCGAGCTGCGCGCGCGCTTTTTCGAGCACGGCGACGAGCTTCGCGGCTTCCTTGTCGTTGCCCGATTTGGCGGCCTTCGAGTAGCGCGTGAGCGACTTTTCGACGGTGCCCAGGTCGGCGAGCGCGAGTTCGGTGTTGATGACTTCGATATCGGCGAGCGGATCGACCTTACCCGCCACGTGAATCACGTTTTCATCTTCGAAGCAGCGCACGACGTGCGTGATCGCATCGGTTTCGCGGATATTGGCGAGGAACTGGTTGCCGAGGCCTTCGCCCTTGCTCGCGCCCGCGACCAGACCCGCGATGTCGACGAATTCGACGACGGCCGGCACGACGCGCTCGGGCTTGACGATCTCCGAGAGCGCCTTCAGGCGCGGGTCCGGCACTTCCACGACGCCCACGTTGGGCTCGATCGTGCAGAACGGATAGTTCTCGGCGGCGATGCCCGCCTTGGTCAGCGCGTTGAAAAGGGTGGACTTGCCGACGTTAGGCAAGCCGACGATGCCGCATTTGAGGCTCATGAAATTCTCTGGATGTCAGGGTGGCGACGTGAAGCTGGCCGCGCGCGAGGCGTCCGTTGATGAGACCTCGCCACGAATCACGAAAACCGTAATTGTAACCTTGTCCGCGAACGCGTTCGGATCGGGCGCCGGCGGCCCAGGCGGCGAGCGCGCCCGCGCCGCCGCGCACGCCCGCAGCGCCGTCTTGCCGCAGCGCCCGCGCGGCCCGCGCGGCCGTGCCGGCGCGGGCCTCGCGGCTATAATGCGCGCATGAATGCAACCCACCAGACCTTTGACATCGCCGTGATCGGCGGCGGCCTCGTCGGCAAGTCGGCGGCGCTCGCGCTGACCCAGAGCGGCCTGCGCGTCGCGCTGCTCGCGCAGCCCTGCGCGCCGCTGCCCGCCGGCGCCGTGTTCGACGCGCGCGTCTACGCGTTCTCGCGCAGCTCCCAGGCGCTGTTCGAGCGCCTGCGGGTCTGGCAGGCGGTGGACGCCGCGCGTCTCACGCCCGTCTACGACATGCGCGTATTCGGCGACGCCGCCGCGGAACTGCACTTTTCGGCGTATCAGGCTTCGGTGTCGCAACTCGCCTGGATCGCCGAATCGTCGCTGATCGAACGCTCCCTCGACGCCGCGCTCAAGTTCCAGCCCAATCTCACGTGGATCGACACCCGCGCGCAAACGCTCGACGTGAACGCCGACGCGGCCGTCATCGGGCTTGCCAACGGGCGCACGATCGAAGCCGATCTGGCCGTGGGCGCGGACGGCGCGCATTCGTGGGTGCGCGCGCAGATCGGCTCGAAAGTCGAGCGCCGCGATTACCGCCAGACCGGCGTGGTGGCGAATTTCCGCGCGCAGCGCCCGCACGGCGAAACGGCTTACCAGTGGTTCCGCGAAGGCGAGATCATTGCGCTGCTGCCGCTGGCCGGTCAGCATGTTTCGCTCGTGTGGTCGGCGCAGACGCAGCACGCCGAGGCGCTGCTCCAGCTTGCGCCCGAACAGCTCGCGGCCGAAGTCGAGCGCGTGACGCAAGGCCAGCCCGGCGCGCTCGAATGCGTGACGCCGGCGCAGGGCTTTCCGCTCGCGCTGCAAACCGTGGACCGGCTCGTCGCGCCGCGCGTGGCGCTGGTCGGCGATGCGGCGCATCTGATCCACCCGCTCGCGGGTCAGGGCGTGAACCTCGGTCTGCGCGACGTGGCGGCGCTCGTCGAGGTCGTCACGCAAAAGGAAGCGTTCCGCGATCTCGGCGACCCGGTTTTGCTGCGCCGCTACGAACGCGGCCGCCGCGAGGACATCCAGAAGCTCGTCATGGCCACGGACGGCTTGCAGCGGCTCTTTTCGTTTCCCGGCATGCTCGCGCGCGCCGTGCGCAACACGGGCATGGCATTCGTCGGCGGCCAGCCGCTGCTCAAGCGCTGGCTCGTGGCTTCGGCGCTGGGCTGAGGCGCCGTTTTTCGTCGCGGGTTTTGTCTCCTGTCTGGCGCCGGTTTTGTCGCCGGTTTTGTCGCCTGTTTCGGCGCTTCTTCGTGATTTCCCCGTTATTTCGCCCGGCCGGCGTGGTCCGGCGCCGCCCGAACGGGCACCGGATGCGCCGCGCGGCTTAGAATGGACCCATTCGCCCCGCGAAACGTCTGCCGGCCGCGCGCTTTGCCCGCCGCCGGATCGTTCAGCGGAACTCTGCGCGCGCCGCCCTCGCGGCGCCCGAATCAGGAATGCCTCTCATGCAAACGCGTTCGCAGTTCACCACGCGCCTCGCCGCGCTCGTCGTGGCGGTTGCCGCCTCGGCGCTCGGTTGCTCGGCTCAGGCCGACCAGACCACCGACAAGATCAAGTCCGCGCTCCAGTCGCGCCTCGGCATCGACTCGGGCGACATCAAGGGCATCAGCAAAGCGCCGATGGCTGGCCTTTACGAAGTGAACCTCGGCACGCAGATCATCTACAGCGACGCCAACGGCGACTACGTGATCAACGGCGACCTCATCGACGCGAAAAATCATCGCGATCTCACGCAGGCGCGCCTCGACGAGCTGAACAAGGTCGACTTCGCGAGCCTGCCGTTCGCCAACGCGGTGAAGGTCGTGAAGGGCAACGGCAGCCGCAGGATGGCCGTGTTCTCCGACCCGAACTGCCCGTACTGCCACCAGCTCGAATCCACGCTCAAGTCGATCGACAACGTGACGGTCTACACGTTCCTGTATCCGGTGCTCTCGGCGGATTCGACGGCCAAGGCCCGGCAGATCTGGTGTTCGAGCGACCGCGCGAAAGCGTGGGAATCGTGGATGGTCGACCGCAAGGCGCCCACGGCCGCGGGCACCTGCAACACGGCCGCCATCGACAGCAATCTCGCGCTGGGCCAGAAGATGAACGTGAACGGCACGCCCACCGTGATCCTCGCCGACGGCACGCGCTTGCCGGGCGCCGTGAGCGGCGACCGGCTCGAAAAAGCGCTGAGCAGCGCGCACTGAGCTTCGCCCGAATCCGCCGGCCGCTGTTGCGGCCGGTGCCGTTTTTGCCGCCGCGTTTTGCGGCCTGGCGGTGAGCTTGCGTGACGTTTTCCGCGCTTTCTTCGCGTTTTTGCCGCCGTGGTTTTCGTCGCTGCTGTTATTACCGCGCTTATCGCCGCATATATCGCCTCACATATCGCTGCATATATCGCCGCGCCGATCGCCGCGCTTATCGCCGTTGCCCGCTTTCCGCTGACCGAACTTCTCACCTTTCCCGCCGATGAAGCCGATCCGATACACCATCGTCCCGAAAAATCCCGCCGCGCATTTGTTCGAAGTGACGCTCACCGTCGACGATCCGTCGCCCGAAGGTCAGCGCTTCATGTTGCCCGTATGGATTCCGGGCAGCTACATGGTGCGCGAGTTCGCGCGCAACATCGTCACGCTGCGCGCTTTCAACGACGCGGGCCGCCGGGTGCGCGTGGGCAAGACCGACAAGCATTCGTGGCAGGCCGCGCCCGTGAAAGGCGCGCTCACGCTGCGCTACGAAATCTACGCGTGGGATCTTTCGGTGCGCGCCGCGCATCTCGACGACACCACCGGTTTCTTCAACGGCACGAGCGTGTTTCTCGCGGCGCTCGGCCATGAGGGCGCGCAGCACGTGGTCGATATCCAGCGCCCCGACGGCCACGCCTACCGCCACTGGCGCGTGGGCACGGCGCTCGCCGAGGCGCGCGGCACCAAGCGCTACGGCTTCGGCGAATACGCGGCGGCGAGCTACGACGAGCTGATCGATCATCCGGTCACGCTCGGCGACTTCACGCTCGCGAGCTTCACGGCGCATGGCGTGCCGCACGACATCGTGATCGCGGGCCGCGTGGTGAATCTCGACATGGAACGCCTCGCCGCCGATCTCAAGAAAGTCTGCGAGGCGCAGATCGCGCTGTTCGAGCCGCGCACCAAACGCGCCCCCATGGAGCGCTACGTGTTCATGACGCAGGCCGTGAGCGACGGTTACGGCGGGCTCGAGCATCGCGCGTCCACGGCGCTCATCTGCAATCGCACCGATCTGCCCGTGAAGGGCAAGCCCGAGACCTCGGACGGTTATCGCACGTATCTGGGCCTGTGCAGTCACGAGTATTTCCATACGTGGAACGTGAAGCGCATCAAGCCCGCCGCGTTCGCGCCCTACGATCTCGCGCACGAGGACTACACCTCGCTGTTGTGGCTGTTCGAAGGCTTCACCTCGTATTACGACGATCTGATGCTGCTGCGCAGCGGCCTGATTTCCGTCGACGACTACTTCGGCCTGCTCGGCAAGACCATCGGCGGCGTGCTGCGCGGCGCGGGCCGTTTGAAGCAGAGCGTGGCGGAAAGCTCGTTCGATGCGTGGGTCAAGTATTACCGCCAGGACGAAAACGCGGCCAACGCCATCGTCAGCTATTACACGAAGGGCTCGCTCGTGGCGCTCGCGTTCGATCTGGCGATTCGCGCGCAAACGGCGGGACGCAAGTCGCTCGACGACGTGATGCGTCTGCTGTGGCAGCGCTACGGGCGCGACTTCTACCGCGGCAAGCCCGTGGGCGTGGGCGAGGACGACGTGCAAGCGCTGATTGCCGAGGCGACCGGCGTGGAACTGGGCGCGCTCTTTGCCGATGCCGTGCGCGGCACGCGCGATTTGCCGCTCGCGGCGCTGTTCGAGCCGTTCGGCGTGACGCTCGAAGGCGAGCCCGAGCGCGGCGCGAAACCGTCGCTGGGCGCGCGCCTGCGCGGTGGCGCGGAGGCGACGCTGGCGGTCGTCTACGAAGGCGGCGCGGCGCAGAAGGCGGGGCTTTCGGCCGGCGACGCGCTCGTGGCCATCGACGGCCTGCGCGTGACGGGCTCGAACGTGGACGCGCTGCTCTCGCGCTATCAACCGGGCGCGAAGCTCGAAGTCCACGCGTTTCGCCGCGACGAGCTGCGCGTCGCGCGCCTGACGCTCGACGCGCCCGAGATCGTGCGTTACAGGCTGAGCGCCGCCGGACCAGGCACGGAAAAGCGCACCGACAGGCACGCGGCCGCGCGCCTGCTGCGCCAGCGCTGGCTGGCGGCGTAGACGCGTTTCGGCGCGGTTTCGGCGCAATTTCGACCCGGTTTAGGCGCGGTTTAGGCGCGGTTTTCGGCGTAATTTCGGCGCGGAAATCGCTACTGCGGCGCGGGAGGCGACTTCCGCGCCGTTTTTCGTGCCCGCGATTGTTCCATCGTTGCAACGATCCGTCATCGGCGGGGGCCTTTTTCGCGGCGTCGCAAAAAAACACAATGCCTTCACTCGCGCAACGAAGCCCATGTAGCGCTAACGAGATCCGAAGGAGTCACCATGACCACGATTCTGCAAATCAATTCCGCCGCGCGCTCGCAAGGCGCCCAATCGACGCTGCTCGTCAATGAATTGACGGAACGTCTGCAACAATCGAATCCGGGCGCGCAAGTCGTCACGCGCAACCTGCAAGCCGATCCGCTGCCGCACCTCGACGACGCCGTGCTCGGCGCGTTCTTCACGCCCGCCGAACAACGCTCGCCCGAGCAGCAAGCCATCGCCGCGCGCAGCGAAGCGCTGATCGCCGAACTGCAAGCCGCCGACATCGTCGTGATCGGCGCGCCGCTCTACAACTTCGGCATCTCGTCGCAGCTCAAGACGTATTTCGACTGGATCGCGCGCGCGGGCATCACGTTCCGCTACGGCGCGAACGGCGCCGAAGGCCTCGTGACGGGCAAGAAGGTGTACGTGGTTTCGGCGCGCGGCGGCAAGTATCAGGGCACGCCGCACGACAGCCAGACGCCGTACCTGAAGTCGTTCCTCGGCTTCCTCGGCATGACGGACGTGAACTTCATCTATGCCGAAGGCCTGAACATGGGCCCGGACGCAGCCAGCGCGGCGCTCGCCAGCGCGCGCGAAGCGATCGCGGCGGCGTAAGTTTTCGCCGGTTTCTGCGGTCGATTATTTCGGCCGATTGCTGCGGTTTGCCGCCGCCGCAAAACAAAACGCCACGAAAGCCATTTCGTGGCGTTTTTGTTTCCGTCGCCCGCCCCGCGCTTGACGCGAGCTTGCGAGCGACGTCGATCAGGCGAGCACCACGCCTTCCTCGGGCAAGCGCCAGTCGATCGGCGTTTTGCCGTGCGCTTTCAGATACGCATTCGCTTGAACGAAGTGCCCGCTGCCGAGAAAGCCGCGATGCGCCGACAGCGGCGACGGATGCGGCGCTTCGAGCACGCAATGGGCGCCCGAAAGCAGCGCGCGCTTGTTCTGCGCGTGCGCGCCCCAAAGCATGAACACGAGATGCTCGTGGCGCGCGGCCAGTTCGCGGATCAGCGTATCCGTACACTGTTCCCAGCCGCGCTTCGCGTGGCTCGCCGCATTGGCGCGCTCGACCGTCAACACGGTGTTGAGCAGCAGCACGCCCTGACGAGCCCACGCGTCGAGACAGCCGTGCGCGGGCGCCGCAATGCCGAGGCTCGACGAAATTTCCTTGAAGATGTTGCGCAGCGAGGGCGGCGGCCGCACGCCGGGCGGCACCGAAAAGGCGAGACCGTGCGCCTGCGGCGTGCCGCGATCCTCGCCGTGATACGGGTCCTGGCCGAGAATGACCACCTTCACGTCGTCGGGCGAAGTGAGGCGCAGCGCGCGGAACACGTCGGCGGGATAGACCGTTTTGCCGGCGGCGCGCTCCTCGTCGACGAAGCGGCACAGCGGCGCGTAGGCGTCGCTCGCCATGAACGGCGCGAGCGTGTCGCGCCAGGCGGCGGGCAACGCTTCGAACTGGGTTTCGAGGCGTTCGATGTTGCGAGGGGCAGCGGTGGACGACTTCGCGGACGACCCCGTGGACGGCTTTGCGGAAGAAGCGGCAGGCGAGGATTTCGGCATGGCTTGAGCGGTTTCGCTGGCGATTTCCCGTGCCAACACGGGCGCAGACGCGGAAGTAGACGCAGACGCAGAGGCAGACGCAGAAGCGGGAACGGGATAATCGTCGGCGTCGAACAGCGAAAAGATCGTGATCTGACGCGGATCGACTTCGGGAGCGTCCGGCGCGTCGAGTGCGACTTGCGCCGTGTCGGCGGCCAGCGTGTCGTCGAACAGCGACGCCTGCACCGGCATGCGGGCGCGCGGGGATTTCGTGGTGGTCATGGGCGGCAAGTGTCGCAGCAAACGCGCGCCGATTCAACGTGCGGCGGGCGTTTCGGGCATGGCCGGCTCATGTTGCAACTAACAGCGGGTTTTGCACGCGGCGCTGCGGCGATGCGTGGGGGGCTTCGGCGGGCGTCGCCGCAAGTCGTATTCGGCCGGCGCGGTGCGGCGTTGGTGCGGGTTCGCTCGGCTCGGTGTGACTCGGCTCGTCCGCTCGGCTCGGCTCGGCTCGCCCGGCTCGACCCGACTCGGCTCGACCCGACTCGGCTCGACTCGCTCGGCTCGACTCGCTCGGCTCGCTCGGCTCGGCTCGCTCGGCTCGCCCGACTCGCCCGACTCGCTCGGCGGCGCTGTCGGCCAATCGTCAGGCTTCGCGCAACCGATATCCGCGCTGCGCCTTGCTCACGTCGTCGGGTGTGAGGCCAGGCAGCGCCCGCGCGAGTTCGGCCGCGAGCGTGTGCAGCGCGGCTTCGTCGCCGTCCTTGAGTTCGAGTTCGATTTCGCAGATCGGCGCACGGCGCGTTTCGGGATTCGCGCCGTTCACCTCCGCCACGACTTCGCCCAGATCGACCGACGCCTCAACGCGCGCGCCATCCACATCGAACGTCCACAGCGTGCGCGTGAAATCGGTGCGAAAGAGCGGAATCAGGTCCGTAGCCGCGCCCGAAAGCGCCGTGGCAACTCCGGCTTCGTCGCACTCATGCAGCAATCGGCCGATTTCGAGCGCCTCGCCCGCCACCGGCATTTCCCATTCGTGCCGCTCGTGCAAACCGTTCTTCGCCACGCCCACGCTCTTGAACGTTTGCAGCCAGCCGTCCGGCGTGCGGCGCAGCCGCAGCGCGCTTTTGGCGCGCGCGAGCGCGAGCGCCGGCGTGTCGAAGTAAACGTTCTCCAGATGCACGTCGCGGCCGGGCGCGCCGGCGCGCGTCTCGAACCAGCGCAGCGCCGCATCCACCTGATCGCGCGGCAGCGCGAGCTTGATTTCGCGTTCGATCGCCATGACGTCGCCCCTTGCCGTTCAGAAGAACATGCGGGCGAGTTCCGCGCCCGGTTGCTCGGCGCGCATGAACGCCTCGCCCACGAGGAACGTGTGTACGGCCAGCGCGCGCATTTTTTCCACGTCGCCGCGCGAGAGAATGCCCGACTCGGTCACGACGATGCGGTCCTCCGGCACGTCGTCGAGCATGCCGATGGTGGTTTGCAGCGACGTCTCGAACGTGCGCAGATTGCGATTGTTGATGCCGATGAGCGGCGTCTTGAGCGTGAGCGCATGCGCAAGTTCCTCGCGGTCGTGTACTTCCACGAGCACCGCGAGCCCGAGCGAATGCGCGAGCGCTTCGAGCTCGCGCATCTGGCCCGGTTCGAGCGCGGCGGCGATCAGCAGGATCGCGTCGGCGCCCATCGCGCGCGCTTCGACGATCTGGTACGGATCGACGATGAAATCCTTGCGCAGCACCGGCAGGCTGCACGCGGCGCGCGCGGCTTCCAGATACGCGGCGCTGCCCTTGAAGAACTGCACGTCGGTGAGCACGGAAAGGCAGGCCGCGCCGCCTTCGGCGTACGAGCGCGCGATTTGCGCGGGCTCGAAATTCTCGCGCAGCACGCCTTTCGACGGGCTGGCCTTCTTCACTTCGGCGATCACGGCCGCCTGACCGTTGTCGTGCTTCGCGCGAATCGCGCCCACGAAGTCGCGCAAGTCGCGCGCGCTCGCTTGCAGACGCAGTTCTTCGAGCGGCGCGCTTTGCAGCGCCGCGCGCACTTCGTCGCGCTTCACGGCAATGATTTTTTCGAGGATGTCGCTCATGGCTTTAACGGAATTCGGACTAAAAACGGTGTGGGATCAACGCGATATCAGCGTTTGAACTGTTGCGTGAAGCGTACCAGTTCGTCGACCTTGGCGCGCGCGCGGCCGCTGGCAAGCGTTTCGCGCGCAAGCACGATGCCGTCGGCGATCGAACTCGCGACGTTCGCGCAGTAGAGCGCCGTGCCCGCGTTGAGCGCGACGATCTCGCGCGCCGTGCCCGCTTCGTTGGCGAGCGCGCCGAGCAGCATTGCTTTCGATTGCTCGGCGTTTTCCACCTTGAGCGAACGGTTCGACACCATTTGCAGGCCGAAATCCTCGGGATGAATTTCGTATTCGCGAATCTCGCCGTTTTTGAGTTCGCCGACGAGCGTGGCCGCGCCCAGCGACACCTCGTCCATGCCGTCCTTGCCGTACACCACGCACACGTGCTTTGCGCCCAGGCGCTGCATCACGCGCACCTGAATGCCGACGAGGTCGGGGTGGAACACGCCCATCAACTGATTGGGCGCGCCAGCCGGATTCGTGAGCGGCCCGAGAATGTTGAAGATGGTGCGCACGCCCAGTTCGCGGCGCACGGCCGCGATGTTCTTCATCGCCGGGTGATGGTTGGGCGCGAACATGAAGCCCATGCCCGTTTCGGCGACGGAGGCGGCCACCTGCTCCGGTTGCAGGTCGATGTTCACGCCGAGCGCTTCGAGCACGTCCGCGCTGCCCGACTTGCTGGAAACGCCGCGATTGCCGTGCTTGGCGACCTTCGCGCCCGCCGCCGCCACGACGAACATCGACGCGGTGGAGATGTTGAACGTGTGCGAGCCGTCGCCGCCCGTGCCGACGATGTCGATGAAGTTGGAGTTGTCCTTCACCTCGACGTGATTGGCGAACTCGCGCATCACGGTCGCGGCCGCCGCGATCTCGCCGATGGTTTCCTTCTTCACGCGCAGACCCGTGATGATGGCCGCCGACATCACCGGCGAGAGTTCGCCGCGCATGATCATGCGCATGAGATGCAGCATCTCGTCGTTAAAAATCTCGCGGTGCTCGATCGTGCGTTGCAGCGCTTCTTGCGGGGTGATCATGATCGTGTCTCCGGCTTACGCGGTTTTGGTCTGCTTGAGGAAGTTCTCGAACAGCGCGTGACCGTGCTCCGAGAGAATCGATTCCGGATGGAACTGCACGCCTTCGACGTCGAGCGTCTTGTGGCGCACGCCCATGATCTCGCCGTCCTCGGTCCACGCCGACACTTCGAGGCAGTCGGGCAGCGACTCGCGTTCGATCGCGAGCGAGTGATAGCGCGTGACGTTGAAGTGCTTCGGCAGATCGGCGAACACGCCTTTGCAGTCGGTTTCGATCTGGCTGACCTTGCCGTGCATGATGGTTTTCGCGCGCACGACGCGGCCGCCGAACGCTTCGCCGATCGCCTGATGGCCGAGGCAAACGCCGAGAATCGGCGTCTTGCCCGCGAATTCGCGCAGCACGTCGAGCGTGATGCCCGCATGTTGCGGATTGCTCGGTCCCGGCGAAAGGCAGATGCGCGCGGGATTGAGCTTTCTGATGTCGTCGAGCGTGATTTCGTCGTTGCGATACGTGCGGACGTCCTCGCCGAGTTCGCCGAAGTACTGGACGATGTTGTAGGTAAACGAATCGTAGTTGTCGATCATGAGCAACATGGTCTTGTCTCCGCTCAGAAGTCGCTGTCGAGGCCGTCCTGCACCTGCTCGGCGGCGCGCAGCACGGCGCGCGCCTTGTTTTCCGTCTCTTGCCATTCGGACTCGGGCACCGAATCGGCCACCACGCCGGCGGCGGCCTGCACGTACAGATTGCCGTTGTGGATGAGGCCCGTGCGGATCGCGATCGCCAGATCCATTTCGCCGTTGAACGAGAGATAGCCGACCGCGCCGCCGTAGAGGCCGCGCTTGACCGGTTCGAGTTCGTCGATCAGTTCCATCGCGCGCACCTTCGGCGCACCCGAAAGCGTGCCGGCGGGGAACGTCGCGCGCAGCACGTCGAAGTTGTTCACGCCGGGCTTGAGCTTGCCTTCCACCGAACTCACGATGTGCTGCACGTGCGAGTACTTTTCGATGACCATCTTGTCGGTCACGGCCACCGAGCCGATTTCGGCGATGCGGCCCACGTCGTTGCGCGCGAGGTCGATCAGCATGACGTGCTCGGCGATTTCCTTCGGGTCGTTGAGCAGTTCCGTGGCGAGTTCGGCGTCGCGCTCGGGCGTGTTGCCGCGCGGCCGCGTGCCCGCGAGCGGACGGATCGTCACGATGCGATCCTCGCCGCGCTTTTCCTGGCGCACGAGGATTTCCGGCGACGCACCCACCACGTGAAAGTCGCCGAAGTTGTAGTAGTACATGTACGGCGACGGGTTCAGCGAGCGCAGCGCGCGATACAGCGAAAGCGGATTGTCGCGATACGGCTTCGTGAGGCGCTGGCCCACCTGAACCTGCATCAGTTCGCCCGCCGCGATGTATTCCTTGGCCTTGCGCACGGCGGCGAGGTAATCGTCCTTTTTGAATTCGCGGAAGGTTTCGGTGCGCACGCTCGCGCTCGTGACGGGCGGCTGCACGGTGGTGCGCAGGCGCTGCTTGAGTTCGCGCAGGCGGTGCTTTGCCTTCGTGTACGCTTCGGGCGTTTGCGGATCGGCGTAGACGATCAGGTAGAGCTTGCCCGCGAGGTTGTCGATCACCGCGACTTCCTCGGTCAGCAAAAGCTGGATGTCGGGCAGGCCGAGGTCGTCGGTCGGGCAGGTATCGGCGAGCTTCTTCTCGATATAGCGCACCGCGTCGTAGCCGAAATAGCCCGCGAGGCCCCCGCAAAAGCGCGGCAGACCGGGACGCTGCGCGACCTTGAAGCGCGCCTGGAATTTCGCGATGAATTCGAGCGGATCGCCGCGATCGGTTTCGATCACCTGGCCGTCGCGCACGACTTCCGAAACGCCGTTGCCCGCGCGGATCAGCGAGCGCGCGGGCAGGCCGATGAACGAATAGCGGCCGAATCTTTCGCCGCCCACCACCGATTCGAGCAGGAAGGAGTTCGCGCCGCCGCGTTCGGCCTGCGCGAGCTTCAGATAGAGCGAAAGCGGCGTTTCGAGATCGGCGAGCGCTTCGGCGATCAGCGGGATGCGGTTGTAGCCCTCGTTGGCGAGGGATTGAAATTCGAGTTCGGTCATGTTCCGATCCTTGCGTGCTGCCGTTCGCGGCGTCGGTGCGGCCCGAAGCTTGAGCGGGCGCGGTGCCAGGCGCGATGGCGACTGTTTTTCGAGTGCTTGCGTAGGGTGCTGACGGCGCTGGCGCTCGCTCGTGCGGCCGGCGGCGCAATGAGCGCTTGCCGGGCCGGCGTGCGGGAAGTCGACGGAATTTTGGCGTAGCCGTTCGCGCCTTGGGCGTCTTGTCGCGGGCGACAAAACGCGGCACAAGGTGAGCGAAAGCCAGTGGCCGGATCAGCCGGCGGTTTACCGCAACAGTTTAGAGTCGAGACACGCGCGAGTGCGCAGCGAAGTAAAAAACGGTGCTGAAGACAGGCTTCAGCGAACCTCGGGCGAGGTTAGCGCGACCAGCGACGCCAGGGCCAGGCTCCCCGGTCGATCGTGCTCAGACTCCGTTTTTTATTCAGAAACATGAGGATAGTTGACGTTCAGTTGAGAACTTAAGTCAGATCATTGTGCGCTGCGACCGCCTTGGCGGCGTCGAGCAGCGTGGCAACTATACCATCCGATTCGATTTTTTGTACAGGTTGGCCGTGGTTGTAGCCGTAGGGCACCGTGAGCGTGGCCATGCCGGCCGCGCGGCCCGCGATCGCGTCGTTTTCCGAGTCGCCGATCGCCACCGTTGCCGCGGGTGCGACACCGAGCCGTTCGCAGGCGGTGAGCATCGGCAGCGGATCGGGCTTTTTCCTCGGCAGGCTGTCGCCGCCGAGCACGACTTCGAAATAGTGCGCGAGGCCGTACTGCGCAAGCAGTTCGACGGCGAAGCGGTGCGGCTTGTTGGTCACGCACGCGAGCTTCACGCCCGCCTCGCGCAGCGCGGCGAGACCGGCTTCCACCTCGGGATACAGATGCGTGTAGCGGCCGTTGATCTTCGCGTACTCGTCCTGGTAGAGCGCGAGCGCTTCGTCGAAGCGCGCTTGCGCGTCCTGCGCGGCGAAGCGCGGCGCGAGCACGCTGCGGATCAGATGCTCCGAGCCCTTGCCGACATAGCCCATCACTTCCTCGCGCGAGGTTTCCTCGGCGTCCAGTTGCGCGAGCATGCCGTTCAGCCCGGCGGCGAAGTCGTCGGCGGTATCGACCATGGTGCCGTCGAGGTCGATCAGCGCCGCTTCGATGCGCGGCGCCGCGAGCTTGATCGGCGCGCTCATCGGGCGTTGGCCCCGTTCGCCACGGTCGCGAGTTGCGCGCGCATCTCGTCGATCACGGCCTTGTAGTCGGGCTTGCCGAACACGGCCGAGCCCGCGACGAAAGTGTCCGCGCCCGCCGCCGCGATTTCGGCGATATTGTCGATCTTCACGCCGCCGTCCACTTCGAGATGAATCTCGCGGCCCGTGCGCGCGTTGTAGGCGTCGATCTTCGCGCGCGCCTCGCGCAGCTTGTTGAGCGCCTCGGGAATGAAGGACTGGCCGCCGAAGCCCGGATTCACCGACATGATGAGCACGAGGTCGAGCTTGTCCATCACGTGATCGAGATAGTTGAGCGGCGTGGCCGGATTGAACACGAGGCCGGCCTTGCAGCCGTGGTCGCGGATCAGCGAAAGCGTGCGGTCGATGTGATCGGAGCCTTCCGGGTGAAAGCTGATGACGTTCGCGCCGGCCTTCGCGAAGTCGGGCACGATGCGGTCGACCGGGCGCACCATCAGATGCACGTCGATGGGAACGTCCACGTGCGGGCGGATCGCTTCGCACACGAGCGGGCCGATCGTGAGGTTCGGCACGTAATGGTTGTCCATCACGTCGAAGTGAATCCAGTCGGCGCCGGCGGCGACCACGTTGCGCACTTCCTCGCCGAGACGCGAGAAGTCGGCGGAAAGAATGCTGGGAGCGATGCGGAATTGCGTCATGGCGGCGATCGGAAAACTGTCGGAAAACGGTATTTTACCGTCAGGAAGGGAAGCCGCCGGGTTGCGGGTGCTGCGCGCATGAAGCAGAATGCGAAACCATGCGCCGCACCGTTGGGCGCGCCCGCAAGCCTTGCCGCGCGGGCGTTCGAAGTCGAACGAACCGTCAAAACCGTCAATCGACCCGGCGCGCACGCCGGCGCCATTGGACCGATCTGGAACGAGGATGAGCCAGTACGAATTCAGCGTGACGTCGCAGGTGCGCTACCTGCCCGAAGAATCGGACCCGGAGCATCGCAAATATGCGTTCGCTTACACGCTGACGATTCGCAACACCGGCCAGGTCGCCGCGCAACTGATCGCGCGCCACTGGATCATTACCGACAGCGACGAGCACGTTCAGGAAGTGAAAGGCCTGGGCGTGGTCGGCCATCAGCCGCTGCTCAAACCCGGCGAACAATTCGAGTACACGAGTTGGGCCGTGATCGCGACGCCCGTGGGCACGATGCGCGGCGCGTATTTTTGCGTGGCCGAAGACGCCGAGCGTTTCGAGGCGCCGGTTGCCGAATTCGTGCTGCGCATGCCGCGCACGCTCCACTGAGCGCCAGCGGTTCGCCGGCGCGTGTTGCAGGGAGCGGTTGAACGCTTGCGCGATTTCGGGGTCTGCTAGTCCTGACGCCGCTCGTCGCGCGGGGCGCGCTTTTTCCTGCCCGACGCGGTCCACACAACGATGAAAATCAACAGGAACAGCGCAAGGAGCGCCTCCAGCCCAAACATGAGCATCGGGTATTCGTCTAGCAGATCTGACATGGCGGCATCCATCGAGAGCCAATATTGTAGGCGCGAATTCGCGCACGAAACGGCCGCGATGCCGGGAATCACAGGCTGGCGCGGCACCTTGCGGCGCGTGGGCGCCTGGGCGGCCACGGTGGCGTGCGCGGCGCTCGTGGCCGCTTGCGGCGGCCCCAGCTACGTGCGCACCACGCCGCCCAAGGGTGCGCCTTCGCTGCCTTCGCAACTCGCCGCGCAACGCTTGACGCCCGTCGCATGGCGGCAGGTGCCGGGCTGGCAGGACGATTCGCTGATCGGCGTGACGGCCGCGTTGCGCGCGAACTGCACGCGTCTCGCGCGCGATGCGCGCTGGCAGCGCGCGTGCGCGGCAGCCTCGCAACTCGACGATCTCGACGCGTCGAGCGCGCGCGTTTTCTTCGAAACGTATTTCACGCCCTATCAATTCGCCAACACCGACGGCACGCTGGACGGCCTCGTGACCGGCTATTACGAGCCGCTGCTGCATGGCTCGCGCACGCGGCACGGCATTTACCAGACCGCGCTTTACCGCTGGCCGGCCGGTTATCGCGCCGGCGCGCCGCTGCCCGCGCGCGCCCAGCTCGAACGCTCGGGCGTGCTGAGCGGCAACGAACTTGTCTGGGTCGACGATCCGATCGAGGCATTCTTCCTTCAGGTGCAGGGCTCGGGGCGCATCGTGATGGAGGACGGCAGCGTGATGCGGCTGGGCTTTGGCGGCACCAACAATCAGCCGTACAAGTCGATTGGGCGCTGGCTGCTCGATCGCGGCGAACTCACGCCCGCGCAGGCGACCATGCAAGGCATCAAGGCGTGGGCGCGCGCGAATCCGACGCGCGTGGATACGCTGCTCGACGTCAATCCGCGCTTCGTGTTCTTCCGCGAAATGCCGTCCGGCGAAAGCGGCGCGCAAGGCGGCGCCGACGGCCCGATCGGCGCGCTCGGCGTGCCGCTTACGCCGGAGCGCTCGATTGCCGTCGATCCTTCGTCGATTCCGCTCGGCACGCCCGTGTTTCTCCAGACCACGCGTCCGCTCACGAACACGCCGCTCAACCGGCTCGTGTTCGCGCAGGACACGGGCTCGGCGATCAAGGGCGGCGTGCGCGCCGACTACTTCTGGGGCCTCGGCGACGACGCGGGCGATCTCGCCGGCAAGATGAAGCAGGGCGGCCGCATGTGGCTGCTGTTTCCGAACTCGTGACGTTTCTCGGACACGTTTCGCGGGCACGTTTTCCGCTGATGTAAAAAGCCGGCGTTTGCCGGCTTTTTATTGCGCTCGTGGGATCGCCGCGCTTTTTGCTGCGGCTTCCTTCGCTCGCTTTGGCCGGTTCCGATCCGGTCCGGTAGCTTCCTACTTCGGGCGCTTGTCGATCACGCGGCGCGCCTTGCCCACGGAGCGCTCGATGCCGTTCACGTCGAGCACGTTCACCTGCGCCGTTACGCCGATCAGCGCCTTGATGTCGTACGCGAGCGCCTTGCTGGCGGCGTCGAGCGCGCCATAGTCGGGCGCGCTTTCCGGGCACGGTTCGCAGTTGAGCGTCATGACGTCGAGCGGGCCTTCCTTCGTCAGCACGATCTGATAATGCGGCGCGAGCGCCGGTTGCTTGAGCAGCAATTCCTCGATCTGCGTGGGGAACACGTTCACGCCGCGAATGATCAGCATGTCGTCCGAGCGGCCCGTGATCTTTTCCATCCGGCGCATGGTGCGCGCGCTGCCGGGCAAAAGACGCGTGAGGTCGCGTGTGCGATACCGGACAATGGGCAGCGCTTCCTTCGTGAGCGAGGTGAAAACCAGTTCGCCGAATTCGCCGTCCGGCAGCACTTCGCCGGTATCGGGGTCGATGATCTCGGGATAGAAGTGGTCTTCCCAGATCGTCGGGCTGTCTTTCGTTTCGGCGCATTCGGAAGCCACGCCCGGCCCCATCACTTCGGAAAGACCGTAGATGTCGACCGCCGTGATGCCCATGCGATGCTCGATGGCCGCACGCATGTCGTTGGTCCACGGCTCCGCGCCGAAGATGCCGATGCGCAGCGACGATGACGCCGGGTCGATGCCCTGGCGCTCCATTTCGTCGGCGATGGCGAGCATGTAGCTCGGCGTGACCATGATGATGTCGGGGCGGAAATCCTGGATCAGTTGCACCTGCTTTTCGGTCTGGCCGCCGCCGAACGGAATGACCGTGAGACCCGCGCGCTCCGCGCCGTAATGGGCGCCGAGGCCGCCTGTGAAAAGCCCATAGCCGTAGCTGATGTGTACCTTGTCGCCGCGCCGGGCGCCTGCCGCACGCACCGAACGCGCAACGAGATTCGCCCAGGTGTCGATGTCGCGCGCCGTGTAGCCCACGACGGTCGGTTTGCCCGTCGTGCCCGACGACGCATGAATGCGCGAAATCTGGTCCTGCGGCACGGCAAACATGCCGAACGGATAGCTGTCGCGCAGATCCTTTTTCGTGGTGAAGGGAAAGCGCGCGAGATCGGCGAGTGTTTCGAGCTGCGACGGATGCACGCCCGCTTCGTCGAACTTGCGCCGGTAGACCGGCGAATTCTCGTAGGCGTGCGTGAGCGACCATTTGAGGCGCTGGAGTTGCAGTGCCGCGAGTTCGTCGCGGCTCGCCGTTTCGATAGGGTCGAGCGGCAGCGTGGTGGTCATGCTTGTCTCCTGAATCGTAATAACCTGGCCCGTGACGCCGAAGCGCTTACGCGGTCGCGCCTGGAATGACGTTGCCGCGAATCTGCGCGGATTTGCCCCGGAACATCGCGACGGTCTCGCCCGCGCGGTTCGTGACGCGGATGTCGTACACGCCGTTGCGGCCCGACAGGACCTGCTCGACGGCTTCGGCGGTCAGCACTTCGTCGCGCGAAACGGGGCGCAGGAATTCGATCGAACAGCCTGCGGCGACGGCATTGACGTTGTACGAGTTGCACGCGAACGCGAAGGCCGAATCGGCCAGCGAAAAGATCATGCCGCCGTGGCAAGTCTGATGGCCGTTGAGGAATTCGGGCCGCACGGCCATGCGCAGGCGCGCATAACCGGCGCGCACTTCGAGCAGTTCCATGCCGAGCGCGCGCGTGCAGCCGTCGTTGTCGTACATGGCCTGCGCGGCGGCGCGCGCGAGGTCGTCGGGCGACATGTTCGCCAACGATGCCGCGGCCAACGGCGTATCGGCCGAAGACGAGGCGGATTGAATTTGCGTGGCTTGAGGGGCTTGCGTCGGCATTTCAGCGGCCCTCGAATCGCGGTGCGCGCTTTTCGATGAAGGCCTGCACGCCTTCCGCATAATCGTGCGAGGCGCCCAGTTCGCGTTGCAGATCGCGCTCGAGGTCGAGTTGCTGGTCGAGCGTGTTTGACGCCGATGCGCGCAGTGCGTTGCGCGTCGCGACGATCGCGCGCGTGGGTTGCTGGGCGAGCCTGGCAGCGAATGCGGCGGCGGTTGGCGCGAGATCGGCGTCTTCGGTGACTTGCCAGACGAGGCCCCAGCTTTCGGCCTTTTCCGCGCTGAGCTTGTCGCCCGTGAGCGCGAGGCCGAGCGCGCGCTGCATGCCGGCACGCTTGGGCAGGAACCAGGTGCCGCCCGAATCGGGCACGAGACCGATCTTCACGAAAGCCTGAATGAAGTTCGCCGAGCGCGCGGCGAGCACGAGATCGCAGGCAAATGCGAGATTCGCGCCGGCGCCCGCGGCGGTGCCGTTGACGGCGGCGATCACGGGCATCGGCAGCGCTTGCAGCCGTTTGACGAGCGGATTGAAATGCTCGTCGATCAGCGCGCCGAGGTCGCTCGTCGCGCCTGGGGTGACGTCGAGATCGGCGAGATCCTGGCCCGCGCAGAAGCCGCGACCGGCGCCGGTCAGCACGAGCGCGCGCGCCTGCGCCGCCGTGACTTCGTCGAGCGCGGCGGCCAGTTCGCGGTGCATCGCACGCGTGAAGCTGTTGAGCTTGTCCGGGCGGTTGAGCGTGATCGTGGCCACGCGCGTGGCGGTGTCGATTTCGACGCGGATCGCATCGTAGGGCATCGTTCTCTCCGTTTTGCGTTCGTCTCTCGGTCGCGGGCGTGGCGTTGGCCGGGCTGTCCTTACGCGGCAACGCGCTCGATGGCGAGCGCAATGCCCTGACCGACGCCGATACACATCGTGCACAGCGCGAAGCGGCCTTGCGTGCGCTCGAGCTGGTAGAGCGCCGTGGTGACGAGCCGCGCGCCGGATGCGCCCAGCGGATGACCGAGCGCGATCGCACCGCCGTTCGGGTTCACGCGCGCGTCGTCGTCGGCAATGCCGAGCTGGCGCAGCACGGCGAGACCTTGCGAGGCGAAGGCTTCGTTTAGCTCGATCACGTCGAACTGGTCGATCGTCATGCCGAGTTGCTTGAGCAGCTTTTGCGTGGCGGGCGCGGGGCCGATGCCCATGATGCGCGGCGCGACGCCGGCCGTGGCCATGCCGAGCACGCGCGCGCGGCGGCGCAGGCCGTATTGCGCGGCGGCCTCTTCGTTGGCGAGTAACAGCGCGCACGCGCCGTCGTTGACGCCCGACGCGTTGCCCGCCGTAACCGTGCCGTCGGGCTTGACGATGCCCTTGAGCTTGCCGAGCGCCTCTAGCGAAGTTTCGCGCGGGTGTTCGTCGAGCGTGACGCGCACGGGGTCGCCTTTCTTCTGCGCGACTTCGACCGCGACGATCTCCTGCGCGAGCGTGCCGTCTTTCTGTGCGCGCGCCGCCTTCTGCTGGCTGCGCAGCGCGAACGCGTCCTGATCGGCGCGGCTCACGTTGTAATCGACGGCGACGTTTTCCGCCGTTTCGGGCATCGAATCGACGCCGTATTGCTGCTTCATCAGTTTGTTGACGAAGCGCCAGCCGATGGTCGTGTCGAAGATGGCGGCATCGCGCGAGAACGCGGCATTCGCCTTGCCCATGACGAAGGGCGCGCGCGTCATGCTCTCCACGCCGCCCGCGATCATGAGGCGTGCTTCACCGGCTTTGATTGCGCGTGCGGCGCTGCCCACGGCATCGAGGCCCGATCCGCACAGGCGGTTGAGCGTGGCGCCCGGCGCTTCGGTCGGCAAACCGGCGAGCAGTGCGGCCATGCGCGCGACGTTGCGGTTGTCTTCGCCGGCCTGATTCGCGCAGCCGTAAATCAGGTCGTCAAGCGCGCGCCAATCCACGCCGGCGTTGCGTTCGACGAGCGCGCGAATGGGCACGGCGGCGAGGTCGTCCGCGCGGACGTCCTTGAGGGCGCCGCCGTAGCGGCCGAACGGAGTGCGAACCGTGTCGCAGATATAGGCTTCGGTCATCTCGGATTCCTGGGACGCGAGCGCGAAATTGCGCTCACGTCTTCATGCTAGGGGGACGGGGAGTCGGGCGCCATTCGGCCAAACGGCATAGACCGTTCAGCCGACTGCAACGGGCGCCGCTTTCGGTTCAATATGAACGCGGCTCTGAACCACGCGGAAGCGGTTCGCCACGAAGGCGGCGTCGGCAAGCGCGGCGTTCGCGGCGGGGTTCGCGCCGGTGCCGTGGAAGTCCGAGAAGGCCGCCGACTGGTTCACGAACACGCCGCCCGTCAGGTTGATCGAGAGCGCTACGCCGCCCGTGATGGCCGCTTCATGCGCGGCGTCGATCACGGAATCGTCGGTGCTGTAGACCGAGAGCGTGAGCGCGCCATGGTCGCGTGCGGTCTCGCCTGCGAGCTTGAGCGACTGCGCGGTGGAGTCGGTGGCGATCACAAACGAGATCGGGCCGAACCATTCGCGCGTGAATTGCGCGGCGTCGCGGGCCGCGTCGAGCGAGAGCACGAGCGGCGTGCGAACGCGCGCGGCGGGAAATTGCGGGTGCGCGAGCATCTGGCTTTCGGCGAGCACGGGGCCGAGCTTGCGTGCTTCGTCGATGCGTGCGGTAACGCCGTCGTTCTGGATCGCGCCCAGCACTTCGACGGCGCGCGCCGGATCGGCGACGAACTTTTGCACGGCGCCTGCAATCGCCTGCGCGACTGCGTCGAAGCTCATCGGGCCTTCGGCGGTGCGAATGCCGTCGCGGGGCACATAGATGTTCTGCGGCGCGGTGCACATCTGGCCCGAATAGAGCGAGAGCGAGAAGGCAATGTTGCGCGCGGCGCTTTTCAGATCGTCAACGGAGTCGATCACGATCTGGTTCACGCCGGCTTTTTCGGTGTAGACCTGCGCCTGGTGTGCGTGGCGCTCGAGCCAGTCGCCGTTTTGCGTGCTGCCGGTGAAGTCGATCAGCTTGATTTCGGGGCGCAGCGCGAGTTGCTGGACGAGCGCGCCGTCATTGGGATCGGTCGCCAGCAGCGTAACGACGTTCGGGTCGAAACCGGCTTCGCGCAGCACGTCGCGCGCGATGCGCACGGTGATCGCGAGCGGCAGGATCGCGCCCGGATGCGGCTTGACGATCACCGTGTTGCCGGTGGCGAGATCGGCGAAGAGGCCGGGGTAGCCGTTCCACGTCGGAAACGTGCAGCAGCCGAGCACGAGGCCAGTGCCGCGCGGCACGATCGTGAAGCGCTTTTGCATAGCGAGCGGCGGATTTTTGCCCTGCGGCTTTTCCCAGTGCGCGTCGGCGGGAATGCGGCGCAACTGGTCGTAGGCGTAGGCAACGGCTTCGAGCGCGCGGTCTTGCGCGTGCGGGCCGCCCGCCTGAAACGCCATCATGAACGCCTGGCCGGTGGTGTGCATCACGCTGAAGGCGATCTCGAAGCTCGCGCGGTTGAGGCGTTCGAGAATTTCGAGGCTCACGCCGGCCCACGCTTTCGGCCCGGCCGCGCGCCAGCTTCGCTGCGCGTTCTGCGCGGCCTCGATCAACTGATCGGGCGTCGATTTCGGGTAGCGGGCGCCAAGCTGGAAGCCGAACGGCGAGGTCTCGCTGCCGACGGTCTCGCCGGTCGCGGGCTGATCGAGTTCGAAGGTCCGGTCGAGATGCGCCTTGAACGCGGCTTCGCCGTCCGCACTGGCGGTTTCCCCGTACACTTTGGGGCTAGGCATTTCGGCGAACGGGCTCCAGTAGCCGCGGGTCTCGATGGCGGCGAGCGCTTTTTGCAGCGTGCCCTCATGTTTGGCGAACAACGGATGTGTCATGGCTCGACGTGATTAGTGAGGTTGGATGAGGCCCGCGCCAATTAATTGACCGACCGGTTGGTTGGCAAATGTTAGCATTAGTCAAACTTTGGCGTGAAAAAATTTTGTGAAGGCTTTCTTTGGAGATAAGGAGGACGTATGGGGTACGAAAACATCCTGGTCGAAACACGCGGCAAAGTCGGCTTGATCACCCTGAATCGCCCGAAGGCGCTCAACGCGCTCAACGACGCGCTGATGGACGAACTAGGCGCGGCGCTCAAGGCGTTCGATGCCGACGAGGGCGTGGGCGCGATCGTCATCACCGGAAGCGAGAAGGCATTCGCGGCGGGCGCGGACATCGGCATGATGGCGACCTACACGTTCATGGACGTCTACAAGGGCGACTACATTACGCGCAACTGGGAGACGATCCGTTCGATCCGCAAGCCGATCATCGCGGCGGTCGCGGGCTTCGCGCTGGGCGGCGGGTGCGAGTTGGCCATGATGTGCGACATGATCTTCGCCGCCGACACGGCGAAGTTCGGCCAGCCGGAAATCAAGCTCGGCGTGATTCCGGGCGCGGGCGGCACGCAGCGTTTGCCGCGCGCGGTTTCGAAGGCGAAGGCGATGGATCTTTGCCTCACCGCTCGCATGATGGGCGCCGAAGAGGCCGAGCGTGCCGGGCTGGTTTCGCGCGTGATCGCGGCGGCGGATCTGCTCGACGAGACGATCGCGGCCGCGACCACGATCTGCGAATACTCGTTGCCCGCGGTGATGATGGCGAAGGAGGCGGTGAACCGCGCGTACGAAACGACATTGGCCGAGGGCGTGCATTTCGAGCGCCGGCTATTTCATTCGCTGTTCGCGACCGAAGATCAGAAGGAAGGCATGGCGGCGTTCGTCGAGAAACGTAAGCCGGCGTTCAAGAACCGATGAGATCGGGCGGTGCGAGGGAGTGGGAAGCTGCAATCGGATTTTATTTTGCGCCCCCCTTGCGCGGCGGCGTC
>NZ_CAJMZE010000048.1:0-36545 GCF_905220235.1 Paraburkholderia sp. J41
GCGCACTCCGGTGCGCGGTTTTTTATTGCCCGCGCGCCGGGTTGGCGCCGCATCGGCGACGCGACATCAGCGGTGCAGCTTGAAGTCGACCGTTTGCGGCCGCCCTTCGAGCATCAGCGACGCGCGTTGCGCCGGCTGCCGGCTCACGATCTTGCCGCGGCTCACCACGGCAAGTCGCGCCGCGCGCAGGCGAATCGCCTCGATGGGATCGCGCGCATCGAGCACGACGAGATTCGCGGCGCAGCCCACGGCGATGCCGTAATCTTCAAGGCCGAGAATGCGCGCTGCGTTGACCGTCACCGCGTCGAAGCATGCGCGCGACGCTTCCACGCCCGTCATTTGCGCGACGTGCAAGCCCATGTGCGCGACTTCGAGCATGTCGCCGGAACCGAAGCTGTACCACGGGTCCATCACGCAATCGTGGCCGAACGCGACGGTCACGCCCGCCGCCATCAATTCGGGCACGCGCGTCATGCCGCGCCGTTTCGGATAGGTATCGGCACGGCCTTGCAGCGTGATGTTGATGAGCGGATTCGCGATCGCGGCCACGCCCGAGTCGCGCATCAGCGGAATCAGCTTGCTCACGTAGTAGTTGTCCATCGAGTGCATCGACGTGAGATGCGAACCCGTCACGCGCCCCTGCATGCCCAGCCGATGCGTTTGCGCCGCGAGCGTTTCGATGTGACGCGAGAGCGGATCGTCGGACTCGTCGCAATGCATGTCCACGCGCAGACCTTTTTCCGCAGCGAATTCGCACAGCAGCCGCACCGACTCCGCGCCGTCGGCCATCGTGCGCTCGAAGTGCGGAATGCCGCCGACCACATCGACACCCAGCGCGATCGCGCGCTTGAGATTGTCGAACGCGCCTGGGCTGCGCAGAACGCCGTCCTGCGGGAACGCCACCAGTTGCAGATCGAGATACGGCGCGACGCGGCGCTTCACTTCGAGCAAGGCCTCCACCGCGAGCAAACGTTCGTCGCACACGTCCACATGCGAGCGGATCGCGAGCAGCCCGCGCGCGACCGCCCAGTCGCAATACTCGAGCGCGCGCTCGACCAACGCTTCCTGCGTGAGATGCGGCTTCAGCTCGCCCCAGAGCGCGATGCCCTCGAGCAGCGTGCCGGACGCGTTCACGCGCGGCAGACCGTACGAGAGCGTCGCGTCCATGTGGAAATGCGCGTCGACGAACGGCGCGCTCACGAGCGCGCCCGCGGCGTCGATCTCCTCGCGCGCCGTGGCCGCGAGACGCGGCTCCACGGCCACGATGCGCCCCGCTTCGACGCCGATATCGACCGTGGGATGCCCGGCTTCATGTCCCGCCTCGTGCCCCGGACGTTGCGTGGGATGCGCCTGCGCGAGCACGGCGCGGCGAACGATGAGATCCATGTGCGGCTCCTTGGCGAGGCGATGGGTTGACAACGATTTTATCGGCGCCAGAAATGTGAGGGGATTTCGCGGGCGCGTTTGGGCGCAAACTGTGTGCGGCGAATGCCTTGACCGTATCGTGGCGGCACGACGCGACTGTACCGGTACGGCGCGCGGCGCGCGCCTATACTCGTGCGCGGGATGATCGAACTGGCAAACCATCGAAGCGAGGCATTGCGATGAAAACAATCGGCGTGATCGGCGGCATGAGCTGGGAGTCGTCGGCCGAGTATTACCGGCTGCTGAACCGTTACGCGAAAGCGCGGCTGGGCGGGCACCACAACGCGCGCAGCCTGATGACGACGGTGGATTTCGCAGAAGTCGAAGCGCTCCAGCGCGCGGGCGACTGGGACGCGCTTGGCGCGCAGATGGCACAGGCCGCGCAGCAGCTCGAACGCGGCGGCGCGCACATCGTGCTGCTCGCGACCAATACGATGCACCGCGTGTGCGCGGCGATTGAATCGACCATCGGCGTGCCGTTTCTGCATATCGCCGATCCGACGGGCCGCGCGTTGCGCGCGGCCGGCGTGACGCGCGCGGGACTGCTCGGCACGCGTTATACGATGGAGCAGGACTTTTACGTGGGGCGTTTGCGCGACGTGCATGGCATCGAGGCCGTCGTGCCCGACGAAGCCGGCCGCGCCGACGTGCATCGCATCATTTACGACGAGCTGTGTCATGGCGCGGTAAAGGAGGAATCGCGACGGGTGTATCAGCGTGTGATCGACGATCTGAAGGCGCGCGGCGCGCAAGCGGCGATTCTGGGGTGTACGGAGATTACGCTGCTGATTGGCGCGGAGGATTCGGCGCTGCCCGTGTTCGATACGACGGCGCTGCATGCGCAGGCGGCGGTGGATTGGGCGGTTGGAACGACCTGATAGGGCTGACTCTCGTTTCAAGCATCGTGGTGTCCGACGCGGATATGAGAGGGAAGCGCACGCTGGCAGTCACAGGTTCACGCGGAACGGATCACGGACATTGCGCGGCGCGAGCGTGAGCGGACAGGGGAACCAAGGGAAGCGTTATCGGGAGACGTAACAGTCGGGCACGACAAAGTATCGCGAAGCTGATAGGACCGATTGAAATTGAACTGCGAAACGGCGCTTACTTCGCGCGCCTTTGATGAGGTATCTGAACGGATGCTGCTCAATGCAACCGGAGAACGCCTCCAATTGTGGTTGCGGGGGTAGGATTTGAACCTGTGACCTTCGGGTTATGAACGCGATACAACCAGTGCAGTGCAGTCTAGGGAAAAAATTGCCCTGGATTTGCCCTAAGACCGCCCGCGTACCTACCTCACTGGACAACCGCGATGGGAACGAAGCACCAGCGTTACACAATCGACCGGGCATTCATTCGGGCCATCGTGCCCACGGGCTTCTACCAGGAATTTGCCGATACGGAATTGCGTGGCTTTCGCGTAAAGGTGACGCCGCCGCGCTCGCCAGCTACACCTACCGATGGACCCGCCCCGAAGGCACGATGGACCGCGTTACGTTGGGCCGGTGGCCGCAGATGAACCGCGGCGAAGCGCGCGACGCCGCCCGCCGCGAAACCGAAATGCTCGACCGCAAGGCGACACGCTGACAGTGACGGCCGTGCGCAAGGGGAAGCGCACGCAGGCTGCAAAAGCGACGCGCGGGGTGCCGACGCGGCGCGCCTATCTCGTGGACACTTACGTGAGCGCGCATGGGAAACGCACGAATAAATATGCCTGTCGTCATTGGCCCGGCCACGCTCTATCTGGGCGACGCGCTGTCGGTGTTGCCGCAACTATCGGGTATTGACGCACTGATAACGGACCCGCCTTATTCGAGTGGCGGACAGTTCCGTTCCGATCGCGCGCAGGACACACGGACGAAGTACGTCCAATCGAATTCGACTAGCCAGCGGCTACCCGACTTTAGCGGCGACAACTGGGACCAGCGCGCTTTCGCCTATTGGACGACACTATGAGCCGCGGCGGCGCTGCGGGCGTGCAAACCCGGCGCCATCGGTATGTTCTTCACCGACTCGAGACAATTACCCGCATTGACGGATTACATGCAGGCGGGCAGCCGGGTGTGGCGGTATCGTGCTTTGGAGCAAGCCGGCTGCGCGAACGCAACTTGGGCGTTTCACGGCGCAATGGGAATACGTCATATGGGGCGCGGCGGGCGCAATGCGCGCCGACGAAACGGCTGGACGCATACCGGGCTTTTATGAATGCGTTGCACCACCGGGTGGCGTTGTGCTCGATCCGTTCATGGGCTCGGGTACGACGGGCGTAGCGTGCATTCAGACCGGCCGCCGCTTTGTCGGCATCGAGTTAGATCCGGTGCATTTCGAAAGCGCGTGCGAGCGCATCAGCCATGCGCACCGCCAAGACGCGTTATTCGGGCATGCCTACACTGCGCAAGAACAGGCGCGCTTGGCGCTCGAATGAAAAACCCCGCCGAAGCGGGGCTTTCACACTGGCATCAGTGACTCTTAGTTACTACTCCGCCTTGTTGTTTGGCCCGCAGAGATCCATTGATTTCATGGTGGGCGCAACATTCAGACTTTCTCTCGGGATTAAAGAAAACGCTTTCCAGTCGGCCTCATTCACGTACACCACGCCCGTTTTGCACAGCATATGCACTTGCCTTGGGTTCTTGCCGCACCATGCACCGTCAATCGCACAGCGTTGCCATTGGGGAATGATGGTTGCGGGCTTGATGTCGCCGTCTTCGGCCTTTGTGTAGGTTTGCACATCGCGGGTAGCGATCGCCATATACATGAAGTCCAAATTCGGCTTGACGGGTCTAGCTGCTTCGGCTTCGATGTAGTGCGAATGTAACTCAAAAACATAACGGCAAGTAGCGGTAAGAATTGCGGCGGCAACCAGGGCTACTAATACAATTAGTGCGCGATGTGCCGTCAGGTGTTCCCTTCGAGTGACAACGTAGCCGATGACAGCGAAAGCTAAGACGGTTATCAAGCCCGATAGTAGCGCGGCGCTCAAATCAGGACTAGCACAATCCAACCCGCATCCGGGGTTATGGTCGAAAGCTCCACCGATACGCACCACCGCTATAGCAGTCACGCAACCCGCAATGACGTACAACGTGAGCGCCGCAAGTCTTCTCACTTGATCTCCCAGAACAGGATTTGCTTCGAGTTACGCAAGTCAGAGAAGCCAATCGACGTACCAGGGAAAAGCGAATTCATTCCAAACCTTCGACCAATCGTTGCAATTGAATCTACCGGTCCGCTGATCGTCAAGCGCGATCCGTTCCATAGGTCAATATGGCCGCCCGTTGCATCGGCAGTTGTTTTTTCGCCGTCGCGCTGCCAATAGCCAGAAAATTGAATGATACCCGTTCGTCCCTTAATCTTGGATTCCCAATCTGATCCCGTTATAACTTCGGCTGCCGGCAAACCCGCGAACGGTTGCAATCTCAACCATTCGCCAAGCTCATCCGCTCGCGTTGCTGCGACTTCGCCGTCAAGAATGATTCGGCCGATGCTCGGCTGTCCCCACAGCGGGTGTACCAGCTTTGACGAAAACGATTTCATCTCGATGCCGACGCGATGAAAAGTCACGCTCATACGGATTGCGCATTGATCTTTGTATGTCGAATTGTCGTATGGGTCGCCAGACGGGTAGTTATTCCATAGTTCCTCAAACGTCAGAGCGTTTAGGGGCACTTCTTTCATTGAGCCTTGGGTCGTGTTGGTTGGAACGTACGTTTTCTTGTTTGGCATTACATCCACCCCTCATGTGCAAGGGCTTCATCGCCCCAATAGATTTCGTAGCTATCGGCCGTCTCGGTGTAGATTCGGGGTAAGCGGTGAGAATCATCTACGCGGCCTGAAAATGTGCCACCGTCTGATTTCTGAATGACGTATGGATACCCTACCAGCGAAGTGCTGACGCAGCGCGCAACGGCCTGTTCGTCATAAATCGAATTTCGGGATTGACTTGACGTGCTAACCTCTTGCTCGCCCTGACCTTCAGTGAAAAGCGCGTTCGAGCCGCCCCAAGCGAACACAAAGTTTTGACCACAAGGGCACAGGACACGGTCGCCGTCTTTGACCATCGGATAGCCATCATCGAGCCAATCGTCAGCGGTGCCGTAAATCTCCCATACGCCCTCACACTTTCCGCAGGTCGCCTTGTTGCCCTTACGGGCATACATATGGCCGCGCTCGTCGTACATGCCACTGCGGCCAATGACTTCGCCGCCCGTTGAGGTGCGGTCTCCGTCCGTCGCCAATCGGTCGAACATGGTTTATTCCTTGTGTTGAGATTTGTATGCGAGTATCTTGACGCCGGAAATTTTCGGCAGCTTATTCGAATATGCTTCTTCGGCTCCGTTTATATTTTTCTCATACGGGAAAATGATAAAATGTTTTCGCGACTCATTTTTATTTACGTTGCATATCAAACTGACAAGCCGCTATCCTCGAAATAGACCGCTTCGGGCCGTGTTCGCTCGGCGAAATTGATGCGCTCCCATCGGGCTTCTTTCGTGTTAAGCGGATTGCGACGCCCTGAAGATGGTTCGAAGTGAATTCGCCCGATATGACCAAGGCACGCTCCTTTTCACCGACGCATTCCACCTGGACGTCGTCGCCGCGTGATCTATCCTCGTCACCTTCATTGAGGCGGACAGGTGCCCCGCCGTCTTTGCTCAGGTAATAAACGGCCGTGCCACCTATAGGATGATCGCGCAGCAATAGAATCCGATGGGCGCTATCACGTCCTAGATTGCAACTCTTAACCGCCTCCATACCGATAGCGGTTTGAGAGGCAACGGCGCGAATAACGCACAGGATTGGCACGAAGGCGGTTACTTTCATTTGACCATATCGTAAAGCGGTTGCATTGACTCAGGATCGTTCCTCAGTTTGTCGGCGCACCTTTTGATCTTCTGGTAATAAATACCATTGGTTAGGCCGCGCTATAACTTATAAGCACCGTCAACGAATTGAGCTTGGTCTATCCAGTACTGTATGTATTCCGTTCCAAAACCTATACTTACTGCATCGTCACAGAGTTCGTAAACCGCCGCCGCTTCGGCAAATAAATGATGTGTCTGCGTATCGCCTGGCATGTGGCCTAGCGTCTTCTGCTCCCGATACTTTTTCATCAAACGTAGATCTATTGTTTGCTTGCACCAACTGCCGGATTTCGCAATCGCACGGAATTATTCATTTGAGTAATTTCAGGCGATACGTCCGATTTATGCGTAAGTTCGTTTTTTGCGTTTTGACTAATTTCTTGTGTGTCGTTAATAACTATCCCAATGTGGACTAAGCGGCGTGATTTCCTCATAGACGTGCAGCGTTGCCGATGTCGCCTGATCGTGTGTCACGCGCTCTGTGTGCCCCTAGGCATCGGTTCGGCCTTCGATTTCCTCGCCGTATTCAGTCACGATGCGGTAAGGCACATCGCGCAACGGTTGGCCGTTATGAGGATTCAACACGCGGAAAAATTGGTCATACGTAGCAACGCTGCGCGCCGGGGCCAGTGTTGGGCGCGTACCCATTTCGTCCGGTGTCCGATGATAGAAACACTTCGCATCCGGGCCAGCAATCACGCGATTCTTGCCGCATGGGCATAGAACGTTGTCCCCTTGAAGAACGACCGGCCTATCGTCATTGCGCATTCTGTGGCCCGTGCCGACGATCGGCCATGTTCCTTTGCAGTTTCTGCACGTCGCAGGCTCGCCACGCAACGCTATTGCATTACCTTGATCGCGCATGTTTGTATTGAACGCATGCACCTTTCCGCCTGTGGTGGTTGAATCACCAAATCGCACTATGGGAATTCGCATTACTTCTCCAGATGTCCAGGATAAACGGCGGCGGATTGAGTCGATGAAACAACCGGCCCGGTCGTGCAACCGGCGACACAGCAGGCGAAAATTCGCCTGCACAGGTGATGCTGACGGCGCTTTCGGCAAGGGAGTATCAGAAAAATCCGAATCGGAGCGCGAACAATTCATAGCGCATCGCGCGGCACAATTGACTTGATATTCGACAAATCGTGTCTAATATCGGGAATAATTCGGATGGTCGAAATTGACCCGATTAGATAGGAAAGCCCCAATGCGGGCTTTTGTGTTTCTGCGCTGCACCAATCCCCGTAGGGCTCACCATGCTCGATCTCTATTCGAGTCACGCGGCCGCATTGCGCGACGCGCTCCGGCATGCTGTCGAACGTGGCGACATGTCGTCGCTTGGCGTGCTGCACCAAGGCGTGCCATCGGCAGCAACGCTAACGGGACGAATGCCACGGCCAAGGCCGCGCGTATCCGTCGTCAGCTCGAACGCCTCGCGCCCCGTGCCGCGTGCCTTGCTCGTCATTGCCTGCGCGCCGCGTTCCCTGAAATGCAGTAGCGGGGCGCGGTGCTGTGCGGGCAGTTATCCCAATCCCGAGTGGGTCGAAGCGATGCGCGTTGTACTCGCACATGTCGCGCCATTGCTCACGAAGCTGGTTGCCAACGAGGCGCTACACCGCGCGATCATGCCAACACCCCGACGCGCACGCACGAAACGGCGGTATCGCTTGCGCAACGCTGCGGCGTCGACCGCCATACTATCGCCGCGCACGTCGCCATCATCGAAACCGACGCAGAAGCCGCGTCCACCAGGGACGTACCGCAGGGTGAAGTGACGAACGATCGGCGTGCGATTAGGCGTAGACAAGTTAGCAGCCGAGACCGTGAGCACGCAACCGAGCGAAACGGGTTGGCTTGTCAACGTCGAACGGGATCGGATGCAAAGGGCACCTGCTGCGCGCGGATGACGCGCAGGATCAGCAGACAACAAAAAACCCGCTGGGGGCGGGTTCGATGTTTCGACAAATTCGCCTAAAATGCGGCGATTGTCCTGAGAATGTCTTACTGGCAAAACAGGGCGATTTGGAGAGATACGCCAAACCGGCTGTAAGCCTTGCTGCACTTGGTTGCGGGGGTAGGATTTGAACCTACGACCTTCGGGTTATGAGCCCGACGAGCTGCCAGACTGCTCCACCCCGCGTCCGTCAGAGAAAAGGATTATAGGGCGCACTTGCTCTCACGTCAACCATCTTTTTCACCAGCCTGAAATAACAATGGCACGCACAGACCGCAGGCCGCACCATCAACGTGCCATTTAAACAGGACAACCAATCAAATCGCGCCGTCCAAACCAACTGAATCAACGATAGCGCGCACCTCTTCCGCCCAGCCCAGCCACATTTCCTGCGAGCGAATCACGCGGCGCAAATCATCGTCGATGGCGCGATCGACACCGAATTCGTCCGCGAGCATTTTCCGAAGCGTTACGCGCTCAGGGAGCGCGACGGCATCCCGAACCCCGAGCATATCGCCGACGCCTGCCGGATGCCGCATCGGCAACCGCGCGATGCGAGCTCGCACGAACCCGACCTGCGTCCGTGCCCCGAGCAATGGCGAAGCGTTTCGTGTTTTGCATGAGGTGCGCGCAAGCAGGCGATAATGTCGCGTTTCGTGCCCGCGCCGCGCCTTGCGTGACGCGCGCGCTTTCGCATCCCATCGCGCGGCCTCGCGCTATCGAGCCTCACATGAAAATCGCCACCTGGAACGTCAACTCCCTCAAGGTTCGCTTGCAGCACGTCATCGACTGGCTCGCCACGAGCCAGGTCGACGCGCTCTGCCTTCAGGAACTCAAGCTGCCCGACGATAAATTCCCGCGCGCGGAACTCGAGGCGCACGGTTATCGCGCATGGTTCGCGGGCCAGAAAACCTATAACGGCGTGGGCATTCTCGTGCGCGAAGGTGTGTTCGTCGACGAAGCGACGGTCGTACGCAACATTCCCGGCTTCGACGACTCGCAGCAACGCGTAATTGCCGCGACCATCGGCGACACCCGCGTGGTGAGCGCGTATTTCCCCAACGGCCAGGCGCCCGGCACGGAAAAATTCGCCTACAAGCTGCAATGGCTCGACGCGCTGCACGACTGGATCGCGCAGGAAATGCAGCGCTATCCGAAGCTCGCGCTGCTCGGCGACTACAACATCGCGCCCGAGGATCGCGACGTGCATGACCCGAAGGCGTGGGAAGGCCAGAATCTTGTTTCGCCCGAAGAGCGCGCCCAGTTCGAGCGCTTGATCGCGCTGGGTTTCGTCGATGCGTTCCGCCAGTTCGAGCAACCCGAAAAGCTCTTTACGTGGTGGGATTACCGCATGTTCGCATTCCGGCGCAACGCGGGTTTGCGCATTGATCACATCCTGCTTTCGCCCGCGCTCGCGCCCGATCTCGTGTCGTGCGAAATCGACAAGGCGCCCCGCAAGTGGGAGCAGCCTTCCGACCACACGCCGGTGATCGCCGACCTCAAAACGGCGGCATGAATCGCGGCTCCAGGATGACGATAAACGGCGCGACAAGCGCCCTCGACGGCGACGCCGTCGGCGTCACCATTGGCCCGCGAGCGTCGTCCACAGGAAGCGATAAACGAGCGCGTCGTACTGCGCGCGCTCGAGCGAGTCGCTGCCCGGTCCGTGGCCGCCTTCGGTGTTCTCCAGATACCAGACGTTCTCGTGGCCTTGTTGCTGCATGCGCGCGACCATCTTGCGCGCATGCGACGGATGCACGCGATCGTCGCTGGTCGAGGTCGTAAAGAGCGACGGCGGATACGCCACGCCCGCCTGCACGCGCTGATACGGCGAATAAGCGGCCAGCGCGCGCGCTTCCACGGCGTCCTCGGGATCGCCGTATTCGTCGATCCACGAAGCGCCCGCGTGCAGCAACGGATAACGCCGCATGTCGAGCAGCGGCACCTCGCACACCACGGCGCCGAACAATTCAGGCCGCTGCACCATGCACGCGCCCACCAGCAAGCCGCCGTTGCTGCCGCCCTTGATGCCGAGTTGCGCGGCGCTCGTGAAACCGTCGGCGGCCAGTTGCTCCGCCACGGCGATGAAGTCGTCGAACGAGCGTTGCCGATGCTCGCGCTGCGCCTGTACGTGCCACTGCGTGCCGTATTCGCCGCCGCCGCGTATGTGCGCGACCGCCACGATGCCGCCCTGCTCCAGCCAGCCGATACCCGAGCCCACGAGATATTGCGGCGTGAGCGGGATCGCGAAGCCGCCGTAACCGGTGAGCAGGCACGGCGACGCCTTGCGCGCGCCTGCTTCGATCGCGGCCTTCGGGCCGATCACCGTGAACGGCACGCGCGTTCCATCCGCCGAATGCGCATGCGCGCGAATCACCGTGAGCGGCCCTGCGTCGAACTGCGTGGGCCAGCGGTCGAGCAATTCCCACTGCTGAAGATCGCCTTGCGCGAGATCGGCCAGCCAGTATTCGGGCGGCAGCAGATAGTCGTCCACGTCGACGAACACTTCGTCGTTGAGCGTGTCCTCCACGGGCGAAACGTCCACCTGCGAGCTGGTGCGCGCGGGAAACACGCGCGACTCCCAATGCCACGCATCATCGGCGAAACGCGGCTGCCAGAGCATCGTGCGGCTTTCCACGTCGTCGAGCCAGGAAACGATCAAGACGTTTTGCGTATTGGTCCAGTCGCACGCCGAAGTCACGGGCGTCGGCGTAAAGAGCGTCGTGAACGCGCGCTCGCCCGCAAGAAACCCGTCTTCGCGAATCGCGAGCAGCGATCCGCCCGCATACGTATGGCCTGCAACGGTCCAGTCGAGGCGCGGTTCGAGCATGAGCCAGCCGTGCCAGGCGCCCACGGCGACATGCGAAGGCACGTCATACGGCAGCCACTCGCCCCGCGCATCGAGACGATAGGTATATGAATCGAAGAAGTCGACGCTGCGCACGATGTCGTGGCGCCGTTCGACCGGATCGTAGTCGCCTTCCACGCTGATGTCGTCGAATTCGCCGGCGAACACCACGGGCGCTTCGGCCAGACGCGTGCCGCGCGTCCAGCGGCGCACCTCGCGCGGATAGCCCGAGCGTGTGAGCATCTTCTTGCCGGCCTTGCCGCCCGCGTCCCAGCCGACATAAACATTGTCGCGGTCGATCCACGAGACGACGTGCTTGCCTTCCTTCCCAATCGCAAACCCGTCGTCGACGAACTCGCGGCGCGTGAGATCGAATTCGCGCACGATCACGGCGTCGGCGCCGCCGTCGGAAAGCTGGATCAGCGCGCGATCGCCATCGGGATAAAGAATGTCGATACCGGCGCATACCCATGGCGTGCCTTCCTGCTTGCCGAGCGCGTCGAAGTCGAGCAGCGTCTGCCATTGCGGTTTGTGCGCGCGCCAGTCGTCCCAAAGCGCGCGTCGCCACAAGCCCTTGGGATTATCCTCGTCCTCCCAGAGATCGTAGGCCCATGCCCCCAGCGGCTCGGGATCACAGGCCGCTCACGCGGCAAATACGCCTGCGCGAGACGCTTCTCCAGCGCCTCGAAGCGTGCGCCGCCCTGCCATGCGGCACGCGTGCGCGCGTTCTGCGCCTCGACCCACGCCATCGCGGCGCGATCGTCGAGCAATTCGAGGGAAAGGAACGGGTCGGCCTCGGCGGGCCAGGGGGAAGTCACGGGCATGATCGATCGTCGACAGGAGAACAACGTCGATTATGCCTTGCGCGCACGCGGCGCCTTGCGATGCGGGTCGCGCCGGGCGCTCGACGAGGCATCGAACGTCCGGCGCAAACACTTATTCCAGGTTGAGTTCCTGGATCTTGCGCGTGATGGTGTTGCGGCCGATGCCCAAGCGCTCCGCCGCTTCCACCTTGCGGCCGCGCGTGAAGTCGAGCGCCTCGCGAATCACGGCCGCTTCGAAGCGGCGCGAGAGTTCGTCCATGACGTCGGCGCTGTTCTCGCGCAGCAGCCGTGCGACTTCGGTACGCAAACCGCTTTCCCACACGCTCGCCAGCAGTCCGCTCGTGCCGTTGGCCGCGCCGTATCCCGTTGCGCCCACCGCCCCCACCGCGCCGCCCAGCACGCCGCCCGCCGCCGGCATGCCGACAGGCGCGCTCAAACCGCCGCCGTTCACGCCGCCCGTCATGCCCGCCAGCGGCGCCACCGCGCCCGCGGCAAGCACCGCGGCGGCATCCGCGCCCACCGCCTCGCCCAGCGCGCCGTGCGTGGGCATGAGATCGGGCGGCAAGTCCTTGATCTCGATGGTCTGCGCCGGCGCCATCACCGTGAGCCAGTTCGCGAGATTTTCGAGCTGGCGCACGTTGCCCGGAAACGGCAACGACGACATATACGCGAGCGCTTCGTCCGACACGCGCTTGGGTTCGACGCCCAGCTCGCGCGCGCTCTTTTGCAGGAAGTGGCGCGTGAGCAGCGGAATGTCCTCGCTGCGCTCGCGCAACGCGGGCAAGCGCAGGCGAATCACGTTGAGGCGGTGATACAAGTCCTCGCGAAACAGCCCCTGACGCACGCGCGTTTCGAGATTCTGATGCGTGGCCGCAATCACGCGCACGTTCGCGCGCAGCGGGTTATGGCCGCCCACGCGATAGAACTGGCCGTCCGAAAGCACGCGCAGCAAACGCGTTTGCAGATCGAACGGCATGTCGCCGATTTCGTCGAGAAAGAGCGTGCCGTTCTCGGCCTGCTCGAAGCGGCCTTGACGCATGGCCTGCGCGCCCGTGAACGCGCCGCGTTCGTGGCCGAACAGTTCGGATTCCAGAAGATCCTTCGGAATGGCCGCGGTGTTGAGCGCGATGAACGGGCCGTTCGCGCGTGGGCTATGTCGGTGCAAGGCGCGCGCGACAAGCTCCTTTCCGGTGCCCGACTCGCCCGTGATGAGCACGGTGGCCGCCGAATGCGAGAGCCGCCCGATCGCCCGAAACATGTCCTGCATCGCGGGCGCCTGGCCGAGCATCTCCGGCGTTTCGGCGGGGCGCTCGTCCCATTGCTGCTCGCCGCGCATGCTTTCGTCCACGGCGCGGCGAATCAGCTCCACGGCCTTGTCGACGTCGAACGGCTTCGCGAGATACTCGAACGCGCCGCCCTGGAACGCGGCCACGGCACTGTCGAGATCGGAGAACGCCGTCATGATGATGACGGGCAGGCCCGGCACGCGTTCGCGCACCGTCTGCAACAGCTCGAGGCCCGAACCGCCCGGCATGCGAATGTCGGAGACGAGCACCTGCGGGCTGTCGTGATCGAGCGCGCTCGCGGCCTCGCGCACGTTCGAGAAGCTGCGGGTAGCGAAATTCTCGCGGGCGAGTGCTTTTTCAAGCACCCAGCGGATCGATTGGTCGTCGTCTACTATCCAGATCGGCTTCATAAGATCGGTCAGAAGTCCTGGTGGCGTGCGGTATCGGTGAATCGAAAATCAGCTGCAGCCGTCAAGCGGCAGCAAAATCTGAAACTCGGTCTGGCCGGGCCGGCTATCCACTTCGATCAGACCATCGTGTTGCTGCACGAAAGTCTGCGCGAGCGTGAGACCGAGACCGCTGCCGTCCTCGCGCCCGGAAACGAGCGGATAGAAGATGCGGTCGCGGATTTCCTCGGGAATGCCGGGTCCGTTGTCAGTGATATGCAAGTCCAGTGCCAGCTTGCACAGGCGTTTCGAAATCGTGACCTTGCGGGCAATGCGCGTGCGTAATTCGATGCGCGCGTCGCCTTGCGAAATGCG
The DNA here is from genome assembly GCF_905220235.1 of Paraburkholderia sp. J41. Classification (NCBI taxonomy): domain Bacteria; kingdom Pseudomonadati; phylum Pseudomonadota; class Betaproteobacteria; order Burkholderiales; family Burkholderiaceae; genus Paraburkholderia; species Paraburkholderia sp. J41. The sequence continues at coordinate 13,967 of NZ_CAJMZE010000048.1, forward strand.
TTCGCGCAGCGCCTGCGCCGCGTTGCGCACGATGTTGAGCAGCGCCTGGATGAGCTGCTCCTTGTCTCCGCGCAGGTCGGGCACGCTCACGTCGTAGTCGCGCTCAATCGTGAGACCGCGCGGGAACTCCGCGAGAATCACGGCGCGCACGCGCTCGCATACTTCGTGAATGTTCACGTCGCCGACGATATGCGGATGCCGGTGCGGCTCCAGCAAGCGGTCGACGAGCGTTTGCAGCCGGTCGGACTCCTTGATGACGACCTGCGTGTATTCGCGCAGTTCGTCGCGTTCGCGCGCGCCCAGCTCGAATTCGAGCAGTTGCGCGGCGCCGCGAATGCCGCCGAGCGGATTCTTGATCTCGTGCGCGAGATTGCGGATGAGATGCTTGTTCACGGCCGTCAAGTCGTGAATGCGCTCCTCGCGGTCGCTGCGCAAATGGCGCTCGTTCTCGAAGAGTTCGAGCAGCACGTAATCGGGCGCGCTTTCGAGAAAGCCGACGATCGCGTGAACGTTGAGCGGCTCGCGACCGGGCCGCTCCAGCGAGGCGTCGAGGCGCGTCGCGTGAAAGCGGTGCGCGGCGATCGAGGCAATCGTCGAGAGCAGTTCGTCGGCGTTGGTGAAGAGATCGGACCACGCCATCTGCGCGAGCTGCCGGCGCGAGAGTTCGAGCATCGCCTCGGCGGAAGGATTCGCGAAGGCAACGCGCAACGTGCTTTTTTCGAGCACGAGCACGACGGTCGGCAGCGCCTCGAAGCCCGGCAGCAGGCCCGAGTCGACGAGCGGCGCGTCGTCCGAGAGCGGTTCCGCATGGCCTTTCCTGGCCTTGATCAGATTCTTGAGCACCATGTTTCAGGCCGGTCGCCGTGCGGCGCGCCAGCTTCGGTTCGGGTCGTGGAAATCGGGAGGATCGTTGCGCTCATGCCCGATGCGTCATGCGCGGCCCAACGAAAAAGGGACGGCACCGCCGTCCCTTCGAGACCGTTTCGCATGCGTTTGAACGGCATGCCGTACGAATCGAACCGGCGCTCCGCTGCCTTGATGCAAAGGCGAGCCGCGGAGCGCCATCGCCGGTTACAGCGAGTAGTACAGTTCGAATTCGACCGGGTGCGTCGTCATGCGAACACGTTGCAGTTCGCCTTCCTTCAGCGCCAGGTACGCGTCGATCATGCCGTCGGTGAACACGCCACCACGCGTCAGGAACTCGCGATCCTTGTCGAGCGCTTCGAGCGCCTGGTCGAGGCCGGCGCACACGGTCGGGATCTTTGCATCCTCTTCCGGCGGCAGGTCGTACAGGTTCTTGTCGGCGGCTTCGCCCGGGTGAATCTTGTTCTGCACGCCGTCGAGACCCGCCATCATCAGCGCCGAGAAGCACAGGTACGGGTTAGCGAGCGGGTCCGGGAAGCGCGTTTCGATACGGCGGCCCTTCGGGTTGCTCACGTGCGGAATGCGGATCGAAGCCGAACGATTGCGCGCCGAGTAAGCGAGCTTGACCGGTGCTTCGAAGTGCGGAACGAGACGCTTGTACGAGTTCGTGCCCGGGTTCGTGATGGCGTTCAGCGCGCGAGCGTGCTTGATGATGCCGCCGATGTAGAACAGTGCGAATTCCGAGAGACCGGCGTAGCCGTTGCCCGCGAACAGGTTCTGGCCGTCCTTCCAGATCGACTGGTGAACGTGCATGCCCGACCCGTTGTCGCCCACGACCGGCTTCGGCATGAACGTGGCCGTCTTGCCGTACGTGTGCGCGACGTTGTGGACGATGTACTTCAGTTGCTGCGTCCAGTCGGCGCGTTGAACCAGCGTCGAGAACTTCGTGCCGATTTCGTTCTGGCCCTGGCCCGCGACTTCGTGGTGATGCACTTCGACCGGAATGCCGATCTGTTCGAGCAGCAGACACATTTCCGAACGGATGTCCTGGAACGTGTCGACCGGCGCGACCGGGAAGTAGCCGCCCTTCGTGCCCGGGCGGTGACCCGTGTTGCCGCCTTCGATCTCGCGGCCCGACGACCACGGCGCTTCATCCGAACCGATCTTGACGAAGCAGCCCGACTGGTCCGTGTTCCACTGGACTGAGTCGAAAATGAAGAATTCGGGTTCCGGGCCGAAGAAGGCGGTGTCGCCGAGGCCGGTGCTCTTGAGGTACGCTTCGGCGCGCTTCGCGAGCGAGCGCGGGTCGCGTTCGTAGCCCTTGCCGTCCGACGGCTCGACCACGTCGCAGGTCAGCACGAGCGTCGATTCTTCGTAGAACGGGTCGATGAAAGCCGTGTTCGGGTCCGGCACGAGCAGCATGTCCGACGCTTCGATGCCCTTCCAGCCGGCGATCGACGAACCGTCAAACGCATGGCCCGACTCGAACTTGTCCTCGTCGAATGCCGACAGCGGCACCGAGACGTGCTGCTCCTTGCCGCGCGTGTCGGTGAAGCGGAAATCGACAAACTTGACGTCTTCGTCCTTGACGAGTTGCATGACGTCGGCCACGGATTTACTCATACCTTTCTCCTGATTAATGATTTCGGCGATCTAGCCGCCGTCCCAATCCTGCGAATCGCGATCGCGACTTCTAAAGCAGCTTCCATGCCATGCGTGCGCCAAGCTGGCGCAAAACCGTTTCGCAACACGCACTTAAACCCGAATCTCGTGCGCCGCGCGCGGCAGGTGCCGCCAGCATGGCGGATGACGAGCACCAATTTCGTGCAATCCCGGATTTGGCGCGACGCCTCGGCCTTATTATGGTGCATACGGCAACGCTTGCACCACCTTGAGGCATTCCGCCTCCCCTTCGTCCTCAACGTCCGCCGCCGCCTCGCCGGCCATCGCAAACTGTCGCAGACCGCTAGCGTAGTCCCGGCCGCGCTTCGCGCGCCAGTCCCGCGCGCTAAAATAATCGTTTGGTCCAACGCGAAACAGGAGATCCGTTGTCATGAGTACGCTCGAACAGTTGTACGCCCAGGCCGACAAGCGCCGCGTCGAGAACCAACTGCCCTACGCGGGCGCGCTCTCGCCCGCCGAGGCGTTCGAGCTGCTACAGCTCGATCCGCGCGCGCGTCTCGTCGACGTGCGCACGCGCGCCGAGCTCGACTGGGTCGGCCGCCCCGTGATCGGCGACGGCCAGTACGCGCATGTCGAATGGACGCGCTACCCCGGCGGCGTGCCCAACGGCGAGTTCCTCGCCCAGCTCAAGTCGGCGGTGGAACCCGGCGCGCCGGTGCTGTTCCTGTGCCGCAGCGCCGCGCGCTCGAAGCTCGCCGCCGTCGAAGCCGCCAAGGCCGGCTTCACGCAAGCCTACGATTTGCTCGAAGGCTTCGAAGGCGACAAGGACGGCCAGGGCCATCGCAAAACGGTGACGGGCTGGTGCTTTCGCGGCTTGCCGTGGATCGGCGCCTGAAACCGCTCGAAACCGCCTGAAGCGTTCGAACCAGCGGGCGGCCTTGAGCGCCCGCTGAGACTTTGATCGTCACGAATTTGACGGTGGCATGTGACATCGCGATGATGCGCCGTGCGCCGTTGCGAACGTTCGTGGCGAATGTTCGTCATGAACGCCCCGCAGCGCCCGGCGGCGCTGGTCGACATCAAGCCGCGCTTTCCCCGCTCGCCGGCGGCTCCACTACGTCGCCGCCCAGTTCGTGCACGCCTTCGCGCAGCTTCACGAAGGCGGCCGCCACGGCCTCCGGCTCGCCCTTCACGCCCAGGTCGATATGCCGGCGCGCATAGATGCCGCCGCGCTCCGCGTCGCCCACGCTCGGCAGGCTGAACACGCGCACGCCGGGGAAATCGCGCTCGATGGACTCCATGAGCGGCGTGAGCGTGGATTCGGGCAATTCGAACACGAGCAGCGACTTTTCCGCGCGCGGCGTCTGGTGATGCAGATGCGCGTACTTCGTGTCGAGCACCCACTCGATCATCGGCCACGCCATCACCGGAAAACCCGGCACGAAATGGTGATCGCGAATCGAAAAACCCGGAATCTTGTTGTAGCCGTTCGGGATGATCTCGCAGCCCTGCGGGAATGTGCCCATCTGGAAGCGATGCTGATTCTCGGGCGAGTCGAAGTTCACGGGCGCGTCGCCGGTATGCATGTCGCGAATGCGCTCGCTGATCGCCGCCTTCGCCTCGGGATGCAGCGCCAGCGGCACGCCCAGCGCCGCAGCCGCGCACTGGCGCGTGTGGTCGTCCGGCGTCGCGCCGATGCCGCCCGTCGAGAACACGACATCGCCCGAGGCAAACGAGCGGCGCAGCGTTTCGGTGATGCGCTCGGGATCGTCGCCCACGTACTGCGCCCATTCGAGCGCGAGCCCGCGCGCGCCGAGCAGTTCGATGACCTTCGGCAGATGCTTGTCGGTGCGGCGGCCCGAGAGAATTTCGTCGCCGATGATGATGACGCCAAATGCCATGTGTCGCCTCGTGAAGTGGTCTTGTCGGTTGAAGTTTGCGCTCAGGGCGCGGCGCTCGCGTCGCGCGCCGGCTGCACTTCGTGCGCGCGCATGCGCTGGAGCGCGCGCAGGCAATAGTGGCCGAACCAGAGCGCCGTGAACACCAGAATGAAAGCGTAGATCCAGATTGTCGCCGCGGCGAATACCGGGAAGAACAGCAGGAGCCACGCGGAAACGACCCAGATCGCCGTGGGCAGCGAACCGAGCAAACCGCTCGCCACGCCGATCACGAGCAGCGGCAGGCGATGCCGGCGCACGAGTTCGCGGCGTTCCTCCACGCTCGCGTGCAACGCAAGCGCGTCGTAAGTCATCACGCGATAGGTGAGCCAGCCCCACAGCAGCGGCGGGATCAGCGCGAAAAACGGCGGGATGAGCCAGAGCGGCAGCGTAACGATCATCACGATCAGGCACACCACGGTGGTGACGAGCGAATGCCCGACACTGCCGTACCAGCTGCCGCCGCGGCGTTCCTCGAGCATCGCGTACTGGCGCTTCGAAAGATGGCGGATCACGCGCGGCATCGAAATAGCGACGATCAGCAGCAGCACGGTGATGACGATGAGCGGAATCGTCAAAACGATGACGAGAAACGGCGCGACGGTGGCGTGCAGCCAGCCGAAGCCGAACACGTCGAGCAGATGGTAGAGATACGCCATCGACGACCATTGCCCGAGCGCGCCGCGCACGAGGTCGAGCAGCGGTTGCCAGAACGCGTAGAGCACGCCGCCCCATAGGGCCGCCGCGACGATGAACGGCACGAGCGTGAGGAACAGCATGGCGGGATGGAACACGCTCGCGAGCGCGCGTCCGAACGAGCGCAGCAGATCATTCATGCGAGCGGAATGCGGCGTGGAAAGAAGTGAGGGGCACGGGAGCGGCGAAATCGGGCGAAATCGGAAATAGCGGGCGAAAACGATACGGTCAGGCCGACAGCATAAACCACCGTGCGCCCGTCGCGCACGATGCGCGCCAAGCTGGCCCTCGCCGGTGCGCGCCTATTCCGTCCGGCACGGATGCGGGTCTTTCCAGTTGGGCACGAGGCGAACAGAAGGCACGCCCGCGCAAGCCGGCACGAAAGCTCGCTCCCGCGGGCGCGCCGCGCAACTAGCCGATGGTGGCGTCGTCGTGCGAGGCGGGTTGGGAAGCTTGCGCAGCGACGTGGGATGCGGCGCCGGAAGCGCCCGCCGGCCCCGTGCGGCGCCCGGCGCGCTGACCTGAGCACCACGCCAGTCGCCGTCCGATGCGGGCGAACGCAAACGCCTGCTGCGCCCAAAAGCCTTCGCCGTATCGCGCGCCTTCGAGTTGGTCGCGAATGCCGGTAGGTTCGATGGTGCGATCGAACGACGCGCTGCCGAACAGCATGTCCCACCACGGAAACAGCACGCCGAAATTGCAGCCGTAGGTCGTGCCTTCGTGCCCGTAGCCGATCGCATGATGGCGGCGGTGAAAACGCGGACTCACCACGAGCCGCTCGCCGAGCCAGCCGAAATGCAGGCGGATATTCGCGTGCTGCACGCTTTGCACAAAATTCGTGAGCGCCACCAGCACGACGAACTGCGCGGGCGGCACGCCGATCGCGAGCGCGATGACGGCGAACATGCACGACTGCATCAGCACGTCGAGCAAATGATTGCGGTTATCGCACCACATCGACATCTTGCGCTGGCTGTGATGCACCGCATGCAGCTCCCACCAGACGCCGAAACGATGCGAAAACCGGTGATACCAATATCCGGCGAAGTCGAGCACGACCACGTAAATCATGAACGCGACCAGCGGCGCCGTGGTCACGCCCGGCCAGAGCGTGTCGATATCGAGCGTTTTCACGCCCAGCAGATGCAGCGCGCTCTGCGCGCGGTCGAAGAACGGCTGGAGCGTGAAGAAGAACAGCAGGTTGAGAATACCGAGCCGCGTGATCCACGTATAGATCGCGTCCACGCCCACGCCCTTGCGGTCGCGCCACTTTTCGGCCGGCGCCAGCGCTTCGAGCGGACGCAGCAGCGCGTACATCGCCGCGACTTCGAGCACGCCCACGATCACCCAGTAGAGCGCGTCGTAAGTGTCCTCGTCCACGTCCATCCAGCCGAGTTGGAACAGCAGCGGCTGGACAGCGTTCACGTAAAGCAGCGTCTGGAGCCACGACACGAGGTCGTCGGCCTGGGACGCGAGCAGGTGAATGAACGAGGACATCGCGGCGAGCACAGGCATCACGCGTGAAATCGGCAGAAGTCAGTCAAAAATCAGGCACCGTTGGGCGACGCGACCGGCGCGCGGTCGAAGAAGTAGATGCCGTGCGGCGAGCGGCCCACGGCAATCGTCTTGATGAGCTTCTTCGTTTGCATGTCGATCAGGCCGATATGTTTGGCGAAGCGGAACGTGACCCACAGATAGCGCTTGTCGGCGGTGAGTTCCATGTCGTCGGGGCCCGGCATCAGGCCGCTGATCTCGCCGGTTTTTTCGAGCGTTTCCTCGTCGATGATGCTGATGACGTTCGACACGCGGCTCGACACCAGCACATGCCGGCCGTCCACGAGCGAGCGGAAATTGTGCGCGGCCTTGCCCACCTGAATGGTCTTGACGACCTTCTGGTTGCGCCAGTCCACCACGGCCACATAGTCGGCGCCCGTCATGCCGATCAGCAGGTATTTGTCGCCGGGCGTGAGCCACAGGCCCGCCGGCGCCGGCCCGACCTTCATCTTCCAGAGCACTTTTTGCGTGGACAGATCGACGGCCGCGATCTCGCCCGACACCTGGAGCGACACGAACACGATGCGGTTGTCGTTCGTGAACGCGAGGTGGCTGGGCATGGCCGAAAGCGGCAGGCGTTTGGCCAGCGTGATGTTGCCGCCGCCCGCATAGTGATAGATGTCGAGGCGGTCGAGCCGCAAGCCCGTGGTCACGAACCACTTGCGGTCGGGCGAAAAGCCGAGCTGATACGGGTCTTCGATGTTCTCGATCCAGCGCTGCGGCTTGCCCGTTTTCGGGTCGACGAACAGCAGGTTGTTCGACACCGAATTCGCCACGATCAACGAGGCATTGTCGGGCGTGGGAAAGAGGTGATGCGGCTCCTTGCCGGTGGGCACGGTGCCGACGACTTCGTGCGTTTTGTCGTCGATCAGGCTTAGCGTGGCTTCGCCGGAATTGAGGACGATGATGTTGTTCGCGCGAGCGGCGGAAGAAGCGAAGCCGGCGCATGCGGCGGCGCACACGAGCGCGAGCGCGGCGGCGCGGCGGAAAATGTTTTGGGACATGAAGAATCGTTCCGGGACAGATTCGCAATTGTAGAACGTCTACCTTCGCGCAAGGTTGACGTAACGCCGCTGAAATGCAAAGGGCGCGGTTTTTTCGCGCGCCGCGCCCGCTTTTCGAACTCGTGTTATGGCCCGTATTGCGCTCTTACCGTGCCGCTGCCGCGCCCGCGTGCCGATCAACGCTGCATCGACTCCCACACCTTGTGCAAACGCTTCACCGAAACCGGCATTGGCGTGCGCAGTTCCTGCGCGAAAAGCGAAATGCGCAACTCCTCCAGCAGCCAGCGGAATTCGGTAAGACGCGGATCGAACACGCCGCCGCGCTGCGACAGCGCGCGCTGATATTGCTGCGCGAGCGGCAGCAGTTCGGCGGCCTGACGCGCGTCGCGAGCGGGATCGGCACGCAATTTGTCGATGCGCAGCGCGATGCCCTTCAAGTAGCGCGGGAAATGCACGAGCTGCGCGTAGGGCGTGTCGAGAACGAAGCGCTTGCCGATCAGCGCGTCGAGCTGCGCCTGCATGTCGGCGGCGGGCGCGCCGAACGCCTTGGCCGCCACGAGCTTTTTCGCCACCGACGCGTATTCGGCGAGGATCTGCCCCACGAGCCGCGCGATCTCCTGCGCGAGCAGCGAAAGCCGCGCGCGTCCCTCGTCCTTGCGCGCATGGAAGCTCGCGTCGTCGTCGGGCAGCGGGTCTTGCAGGCAGGCGCGCTCGAGCGCGAGTTCGACCAGTTGATCGCGCAATTCCTCCTGGGTCGCGCGCGCCATGAACTGCATCGCCATTTCGCGCAAGCCCGGCAGGTTCTTCTCCAGATAGCGGATCGGCTCGCGCAACTGCAATGCGAACAGTCGACGCAACCCCGCGCGGTGAATGCGCGCCGCCTCTTCCGGCGAATCGAACACTTCCACGTCGCAATGCGAACCGCGATCGACGAGCGCCGGATAGCCGAACAGCGTCTGCCCGCCGCGCCGGATTTCCAGCAATTCGGGCAGCTTGCCGAAATTCCACGTCGTGAGGTTTTCGTAGAGCGCGGTGTTGGCCGTCGCGTTGGCGCTCGCATCGTTCGCGGTGTTCGCGGTGTTCGCGGTGTTCGCGGTGTTCGCGGTGTTCGCGGTGTTCGCGGTGTTCGCGGTGTTCGCGGTGTTCCTGGCGTTCCTCGCGTTGGCACCTTCGCTCGCGGCCGGCGTATGCGGCGCGTTGCCCTTCTTCGGCGCGCCCTCGCCTTGCCCGGCCGATGCAAAAGGCGCCCCGCCCTGCGCATGCGTTTCGAGCGCCGCCAGCGCCGTCGCGCTCGCCAGTTTCTGGAATTGCTGCTGCGCCTGCGCGCCCAGTTCCGCGCGCAGTTGCGCGAGATTGCGCCCCATCGCGAGCTGCCGCCCGTGCTCGTCGATCACCTTGAAGTTCATGAAAAGATGCGCGGGCAGCGTTTCGAGCTTGAAATCGGCGGTCTTGAGCGCGATCTGCTTTTGCTCGCGCACGTCGGCGATCAGCGCTTCGAGCAAGCCGCCCGCGCCGAAGCGCTCGCCGCCCGCGCGATCGGCGAAACCGGCCGCGTACTCGGGCAGCGGCACGCAATGGCGGCGCAGCTTCTGCGGCAGCGACTTCAAAAGCAGTTGCGCCTTTTCCTTGAGCATGCCCGGCACGAGCCATTCGCAGCGGCGCGCGTCGATCTGGTTGAGCGCGTAGAGCGGCACCGCGAGCGTCACGCCGTCGCGCGGCGAACCGGGCTCGAAGTGATACGTGAGCGCCATCGCCACGCCCGCCATCGTCATGCGCTTCGGGAACAGGTCGGTCGTCACGCCGGCCGCTTCGTGGCGCATCAGGTCGTCGCGCGAAAGATAGAGCAGGCGCAGCTTGTCCTCGGGCGCACCGCTCTTTTTCACCTCGTCGCGATACCAGCGTTCGAAAGACGCGCCCGAATAAATGCCCGCGGGAATCGCCTGATCGTAGAAGCCGAAAATCAGTTCGTCGTCGACCAGCACGTCCTGGCGGCGCGACTTGTGTTCGAGTTGCTCGATATCGGCGAGCAGCTTGCGGTTGTGCGCGAAGAACGCGAGCTTCGTGTCGAACTCGCCTTCCACGAACGCGCCGCGAATGAACAACTCGCGCGCGCGCGCCGGGTCCTGTTTGCCGAACGCTACGCGCCGCCGCTGATACACCGGCAGACCGTAGAGCACGCCGCGCTCGAACGCGCTCACCTGCGCCGCGCGCTTTTCCCAATGCGGCTCGGAAAGCGACTTGCGCAGCAAATGCGCGCCCACTTTTTCGAGCCATTCGGGCTCGATCTTCGCGATGCAGCGCGCGTAAAGCCGGCTCGTCTCGATCAGTTCCGCCGCCACGACCCAGCGCCCCGCCTTCTTCACGAGCGCCGAGCCCGGCCACAAATGGAATTTGATGCCGCGCGCGCCCAGATAATGCGGCTCGTCGTCGGCTTTGAGGCCGATGTTGCCGAGCAAGCCGGTGAGCAGCGCGTGATGAATCTGCTCGTAGGTGGCGTCGGCTTCGTTGATGCGCCAGCCGTGCTCGCGCACGACCGTCAACAATTGCGAATGCACGTCGCGCCACTCGCGCAGCCGCAAGTGCGAAAGGAAATTCGCGCGGCACGCCTCGACCAGTTGCTTGTTCGACTTCTTGTGCGCGACGGCTTCCTCGAACCACGCCCAGATCTTGAGCCACTGGAGGAATTCGGAGCGCTCGTCCGCGAACCGCCGGTGCGCCTGATCGGCCTGCTCCTGCGCCTCGATCGGCCGGTCGCGCGGGTCCTGCACCGAAAGCGCGCTCGCGATAACGAGCACTTCGCGCAGCGCCTGCTCGTCGCGCGCGCCCAGAATCATGCGGCCCACGCGCGGATCGAGCGGCAGGCGCGCGAGTTCGCGGCCAAGCGGCGTCAGCGCATTGTCGTCGTCCACGGCGCCGAGTTCGTTGAGCAGTTGATAGCCGTCGGCGATGGCGCGCCCCGGCGGCGGCTCGATGAACGGAAACGTCTCGATCGCCGTGAGATGCAGCGACTTCATGCGCAGAATCACGGCCGCGAGCGACGAGCGCAGAATCTCGGGATCGGAAAAACGCGGCCGCGCGACGAAATCCGACTCTTCGTAAAGGCGAATGCAGATGCCGTCCGCGACGCGCCCGCAACGGCCCGCGCGCTGATTCGCGGCCGCTTGCGAGATCGACTCGATCTGCAACTGCTCGACCTTGTTGCGATACGAATAGCGCTTCACGCGCGCAAGCCCGGTATCCACCACGTAGCGGATGCCCGGCACCGTGAGCGACGTTTCGGCGACGTTGGTCGCGAGCACGATGCGGCGCGCGTTCGACGGCTTGAACACGCGTTCCTGCTCCTGCGCGGAAAGGCGCGCGAACAGCGGCAGAATTTCGGTGTGCGGCGGATGATGCTTTCTCAGCGCCTCGGCGGCATCGCGAATCTCGCGCTCGCCGGGCAGGAACACCAGCACGTCGCCGGAGCCCTCGCGGCAGAGTTCGTCCACGGCATCGACGATCGCTTCCATCAAATCGCGATCGCTGTCCCGTTGCGACCTCGCGCTTTTCTCGCGGCCCGCGCCGCCGCCCGCCGTGCCTTGCGCGGCCTTCACCGCCGGGCTGTCCTCCTGCACCGGGCGATAGCGCACTTCCACCGGATAGAGCCGCCCGCTCACCTCGATCACGGGCGCGGGGTGTTCGTCGCTGCCGAAATGGCGCGCGAAGCGGTCGGCGTCGATGGTCGCCGAAGTCACGATCAGCTTGAGATCGGGCCGGCGCGGCAGAATTTCCTTCAGATAGCCGAGCAGGAAGTCGATGTTGAGACTGCGCTCGTGCGCCTCGTCGATGATGATCGTGTCGTAGGCCTCGAGCAGCGGATCGGTCTGCGTCTCCGCGAGCAGAATGCCGTCCGTCATGAGCTTGACGGACGCGCCCGGCGAGAGATTGTCGGTGAAGCGCACCTTGTAGCCGACCACTTCGCCGAACGGCGTTTTCAACTCCTCGGCGATCCGGCGCCCCGTTGCCGACGCCGCAATCCGGCGCGGCTGGGTGTGGCCGATCAAGCCGGTGCCGCCCGCGCCCAGACCGCGGCCCAGCGCCAGCGCGATTTTCGGCAACTGCGTGGTCTTGCCCGAGCCCGTTTCGCCGCTGACGATCACCACCTGGTGATCGCGAATCGCGCGGGCGATCTCCTCGCGGCGGCCGGAGACCGGCAGCGCTTCCGGGAACGTGATCGGCGGAACCGCGTTCGGCGTGACGGGCGGCCTGGGCGCGCGTTCGCGGCGGTCCTTCCGCTCGCCCTCCGCGCGCGGCGGACGAGGCTCGCGCGCGGGTTGCGGACGTTCGCCCGTATGGTCGGTATGGTTGTCGCGGTTCGAACGCGGCGCTGATCCGGCGGGCGGTTGCGCGGCGCGCGGCGCTTGCTGCGGCTTGCGGGGCGCGGCTTGCGAGGCGCGGGGCGCGGCTGGACGCGGCGCTTGCGGTTCGCGTTGGTCGCGTTGGTCGCGTTGGTCGCGCTGGTCGCGCTGGTCGCGCTGGTCGCGCCGCTTGGGGTCGCGATGGCGCGCGGTATCGGCGGATTGTGGCGCTTGCGCCGATTTGCCTTGCGTCGACGGCGACGCATCGCGCGGTTCGCCGGCGCGATGGCCGCGCGGGGAATCGTCGCGCGCGCTGCGCTCACTGCGCACAGGCGCCTGCTGCGCAGACCCGTTCTCGCGATGGCTTTGCGCGCGCGGTTCGGTTCGCGGCTCGGGCGGCGATTGGGTTTGCGGCCGCGTTTGCGTTTGCGGCGGCCGTTGCGTCGACGCCTTCGTCTGCGGCGTTTGCCGTGCGGCCGGCGCGTCGGTGCGCGCCTCGCGCGCGCCCTGCTGCGCGCCCCTGCCTTGCGCCACGTTCGAGGCCGGCTCGCTCGACGACTTCTGCGAGCGCGTCTGCCCCGCGTTCGGCGCCTGCGTCCCGCGTTTGTCCTGCACGCGCGCGCCCAGCGCCCCGCCGCCCATCAATGCGGCAAGCTTGTCCGCCGACGCCGGCTTTTGCCCGTCGCCGTACTTCTGCGACGCGCGTTTTTCCTGCGCGCCGCCAGGCGCCGCGTCCCTGCCTTCAGGTGTGTTGCTGCCCTGCGCGGAGGCAGGTCTTTTGGGTACATTCGACATGGGGGCGCATTATAATCCCGGGCATGAATTCCCAAACCGACCTCGTCCCCGCTCCCGCCGGCGCGCCGGCTTTGTCCACCGCCGCGGAAACCGCTTCCCAGCACGATGCGCAGCACGCGCAGTTCGTCGACTGGATGCGATCGGTCGCGCCCTACATTCACGCGTTTCAGGGCAAGACTTTCGTCGTCGGCTTCGGCGGCGAGGTCGTGCATCAGAACTTGCTCAACGCGCTTGTCGCCGACATCGCGCTCCTGCAAGCCATGGGCATCCAGATCGTGCTCGTACACGGTTCGCGCCCGCAAGTCGAAGAACAGATGAGCCTGCACGGCGTCGAGTCCGAGTTCTCGCACGGCATGCGCATCACCAATGCCCGCGCGCTCGAATCGGCGAAGGAAGCGGCCGGCGAAGTGCGTCTCGACATCGAGGCCGCGATCAGCCAAGGTCTGCCGAATACGCCGATGGCGCACGCGCACATCAGCGTCGTGTCGGGCAACTTCGTCACCGCGCGCCCGGTCGGCATCCTCGACGGCGTGGACTTCCAGCACACGGGCGTCGTGCGCAAGATCGACGCGGACTCCATCCGCCACTCGCTCGCGAGCCGCAAGCTCGTGCTGCTCTCGCCGCTCGGCTTTTCGCCCACGGGGGAAGCGTTCAACCTGTCGATGGAAGACGTGGCCTCCGCCGCGGCCATCGCGCTGCGCGCCGACAAGATCGTGTTCCTCACGGAGACCCAGGGTCTCATCAACGAAGAAAACGAGCTGATCCGCGAAATGTCGCTCGACGACGCATACAAGTTACAGGAAAGCGGCACCGTGCTCGGCGACGCGGGCTTCTATCTGAAGCATTCGATTCGCGCCTGCCGCGGCGGCGTGGGCCGCGCGCACATCATTCCGTATTCGCTCGACGGCGGCCTGCTGCTCGAACTGTTTCTGCACGACGGCGTGGGCACCATGATCTCGTACGAGAATCTGGAAAGCCTGCGCGAAGCCACGCCCGACGACGTCGGCGGCATCCTCACGCTGATCGAGCCGCTCGAAACCGACGGCACGCTCGTGCGGCGCGGCCGCCACCAGATCGAGCGCGACATCGACCATTTTTCGGTGATCGAGCACGACGGCGTGCTGTTCGGCTGCGCGGCGCTCTATGCGTATCCGCAGGAGCGCATCGGCGAAATGGCGTGCCTCACGGTCTCGCCCGAAGCCCAGGGTTCCGGCGACGGCGAACGCCTCTTGCGCCGTATCGAGCAGCGCGCCCGCGCGCGCGGCCTCACGCGCATTTTCGTGCTCACCACGCGCACGGAACACTGGTTCCTCAAGCGCGGTTTCGTGAAGGCGACGGTCGACGACTTGCCCGAAGACCGCCGCCGGCTCTACAACTGGCAGCGCAAGTCGCTCGTGCTGATGAAGCAGTTGTGAGCGCCGCGCGCTACCCATAACAGACATCAACCCCCATTTCACGGGACGGCGGCAAGCGGTGAAACGCAACCCGCCGCCGACACAGGAGAACAACAGCATGGCCCGTATGATCCAATGCGCGAAGCTCGGCAAGGAAGCCGAAGGTCTCGATTTTCCGCCGCTGCCGGGCGAACTCGGCAAGCGCATCTACGAAAGCGTCTCGAAGGAAGCGTGGCAAGGCTGGCTCAAGCAGCAAACCATGCTCATCAACGAAAACCGCCTGAACATGGCCGACCCGCGCGCGCGCCAGTACCTCATGAAGCAAACGGAGAAGTACTTCTTCGGTGAAGGCGCCGACCAGGCAACGGGCTTCGTGCCGCCGACGGAAGGCTGAATATGCCCGACCGGCCGTCGTCACGACGGCCTCGACGCCGCCTGAAAACCGCGCCGCGAGCGCGGTTTTTTTTCGTCTCGCGCAGCCGTTCCACGCGCCCGGAACCGGTTCCGTCGAATCGGCGCAATCGCCTGTCACACAAGGCTCGCAGCGCTTTTCGAGCCACCGCCGGAAAGGCCGGTTTGCACGATCTTACGTTATCGTGCTAACATAACGCCTCGTTCAACAGGCATTAGCCATCAATTGCATTCGGTCAGGCACCCAAAAACGCCCTCCCGCCGAATGCGCATATGACAAAAGGAACGCTCCGCCACGCGGTGCTTCTTTTTCGTTTCAGCGGCGCTTAACCGTGCACCTCTTGCCGGTCCAGCGTCTACATGCGCCCTGCCCCCCGAACCGGCCACGCAGGCGCAACGTTAAACACAATTCGTCCCGAGTGTCGTTTCGCGACACTTCAGCAATGCTTTCGTGCGCCGCCTTTGGGCTCGCACGCCGCGAGCGGCGTGCCGCGCGAAATGTCGCCGCTATCGCGAAACGGCACTCTCCGGCAACCGTGGCGGGCTCGTCAAAGCTCGTCGCTGTCATTGGAGAATCCCACCTTGACTGCGTCCACTTCCGGCACCTCGTCCAGCGCTGCGCGCGGCGCGGCTTCGGCCGACCTCACCCTCGACGACATCACCATCGTCGACAACACGCTTCTCAAACGCGCCGTCGGCGCCATGGCGCTCGGCAACGCCATGGAATGGTTCGACTTCGGCGTGTACAGCTACATCGCCGTCACGCTCGGCCAGGTGTTCTTTCCTTCGAGCAGCCCGTCCGCGCAATTGATCGCCACGTTCGGCACGTTCGCGGCGGCGTTTCTCGTGCGCCCGATCGGCGGCATGGTGTTCGGCCCGCTCGGCGACCGCATCGGCCGCCAGCGCGTGCTCGCGATGACCATGATCATGATGGCCTGCGGCACCTTCGCGATCGGCCTGATTCCGTCGTATCACGCGATCGGCATCGCGGCGCCCGTGCTGCTGCTCGCGGCGCGTCTGGTCCAGGGCTTTTCGACGGGCGGCGAGTACGGCGGCGCGGCCACCTTCATCGCCGAATTCGCCACCGACAAGCGCCGCGGCTTCATGGGTAGCTTTCTCGAATTCGGCACGCTGATCGGCTACGTGTTCGGCGCGGGCTCGGTCGCGGTGCTGAGCGCCGTGCTCAAGCACGACGCGCTGCTCGAGTGGGGCTGGCGCGTGCCGTTCCTCGTCGCCGGCCCGCTCGGGCTCGTCGGCTTGTATATCCGCATGAAGCTCGAAGAAACGCCCGCGTTCAAGCGCGAAGCGGAACTGCGCGAAGCCGAGGAGCATGCGCGCCCGAAGCTCACGCTCGGTACGCTGCTCTCGCAACATCTGCGCCCCTTCCTGCTGTGCGTGGGCCTCGTGCTGATCTTCAACGTGACCGACTACATGGCGCTCTCGTATCTGCCGAGCTATCTTTCGGCGACGCTGCACTTCAACGAAACGCACGGCCTCTTTCTCGTGCTGATCGTGATGGTGCTGATGATGCCGATGACGCTCGCGTTCGGCCGCCTCTCCGACGCCATCGGCCGCAAGCCGGTGATGCTCGCGGGATGCGTGGGCCTGATCGCGCTGTCGATCCCGTCGCTCACGCTCATTCAAACGGGCTCGCTCGTGCCGGTGTTTTTCGGTCTGCTGATTCTGGGCGCGCTGCTGTCGTGCTTCACGGGCGTGATGCCTTCGGCGCTGCCCGCGCTGTTCCCGACCGCGATCCGCTACGGCGCGCTCGCCATTGGCTTCAACGTGTCGGTGTCGCTGTTCGGCGGCACGACGCCGCTCGTGGCCGCCTGGCTCGTCGATCACACGCAGAACCTGATGATGCCCGCGTACTACCTGATGGGCGCGGCCGTGGTCGGCATCGTTTCCGTGCTGGCGCTGCCTGAAACGGCGCGCCGCCCGCTGCCCGGCTCCGCGCCGAGCGTGAGCACCCGGGCCGAAGCGCATGCGGTGCTGCGCGGCGTGCGCCTCGCGCGCGAACTCGATGACGAATTCGCGACCGCGAACGCCGTGCGCGCATAGCGATCGCTGCTATCGCGACGCCGGCGATCCGGGATCGCGGTAGAGAAAGGCCGGCCGCGCGCCGGCCTTTCTCGTTTGCGCCCGCAGGCTCAATCGACCAGATTCGCGGGCTCGACGCGGAACTCGCCATTCGCGCCGACCGTCAGCATCGCCGCGCAAATCGGCAGTTTGAAACGCCTCGGCCCCGCGCTGCCCGGATTCACGTAGACCACGCCATCGCGCGTCTCCAGCCCGGGCTTGTGCGAGTGCCCGCTCACGACGATCGACACGCGCTGCGCCGCGAGGTCGATGCGCAAATCGCGCAATTCATGCACGACGGCGAGCCGCACGCCGCCGACGTCGAGCGTGGCCAGCGCGGGCAGCGCGTCGGCCCAGGCGCCCCGGTCGTTGTTGCCGCGCACGGCGGTCAGCGGCGCGACGGCGCGTAGCGTATCGAGCACCGCTTGATCGCAAATGTCGCCCGCATGCACGATCGCGTCGCAGCCCGCGACGAAGCTCAGCAATTCGGGGCGCACGAGATTGTGCGTGTCGGAAACGAGCGCGACGCGCAGCGGAGGACGGGAAGCCGCCGCCATGCCGCTCACGCCTTCTCGCCCAGATAGATCGCCAGCCACACGCTCGGCACGGCCGGGTCGGTCCACGACACGCGGTGCCGGCAATGCGGCGGCAGCCGCACATAGTCGCCCGGCAGGAGACGCCGCGGCGGCGCGCCCTCGAATTCGAGCGTGGCCGCGCCCGAAAGCAGCACCACCCATTCCTCGCGGGCGTCGTCGTACCAGAAGCCGGGCGCGCTCGTCTGCCCGGTGGACACGATGCGCTCGATCAGCACGCCTTCGCGCGCCAGGAGCGGTTCGAAGCGCTCCTCGGCCGCGTCGTGGACGAGGCCCGCGTACAGATTGCCGGTGGCAATGTCGTTCATCGTTGCTGCCTGCTTTCGCGACGTGCTTTCGTGCATGCTTTCGTGCATGCTTTCGTGGCGGGTTTCGGGCTCATTTCAACGGCGTTAATCCGTCGAGCAGCGTCGGCACCAGCTCGCTCACGGTCGGATGCACGTGCATCGCGAATTGCAGCGTCGTATAGGGGGCGTGGGCCGTCATCGTGTCGATGAAGGTGTGGATCGCCTCGTCGCCTTCGATGCCGTAAATCGCCGCGCCAAGGATCTGCTTCGTGTTCGCGTCGACGAGCGCCTTCATGAAACCGTCGGTTTCGCCGCGCTCGCGCGCGCGTCCCACGCGCGACATCGGCATGGTGGCGATCAGCGCCGGTGTGCCGCGCTCGCGCACCTCGCGCTCGCTCAAGCCCACGCGCGCGAGCGGCGGATCGACGAACACGGCGTAAGCGGGAATGCGCGTGTCCGCGCTGCGCTGCGCGCCGTCGAGCAGGTTCGCCGCGACGATCTGGAAATCGTCGTAGGACGTGTGCGTGAACGCGCCGCGCCCGTTCACGTCGCCGATCGCCCACACGCCGGGCGCCTTGCTACGCAACTGGCCGTCGACGGGAATGTGGCCGTGCGCGTCGCGCTCGATGCCGGCGGCGTCGAGTCCCAGATCGTCGGTGTTCGGCACGCGCCCGGTCGCGAACAGCAGATGCGAGGCGTCGAGCGCACCGTCGTCGAGTTGAATGCGCACGCCCGGCGCGCCTTGCTGGCCGTCGAGCGGCGCGAGGCTGCGCGGCTGCACGCCGAAGCGAAACGTGACGCCCTCGCGCGCCAGCACGTCCTGCACGGCACGCGCCAGATCCTCGTCCTCGCGCGCGAGCACGCGCTCGCCGCGCACGAGCACGGTCACGCGCGCGCCGAAGCGGCGAAACATCTGCGCGAATTCGAGCGCGACGTAACTGCCGCCGACGATCGCAAGATGCTCCGGCACCACTTCGAGTTCGAGCAGCGTGGAGTTGGTTTCGTAGCGAATCGTGTCGATGCCGGGAATCGGCGGGACTTGCGCGCGCGTGCCCGTATTGATGAAGATTTCCGGCGCTTCGAGATCGAGCGTCGAGCCGTCGCGCGCGCTCACGCGCACCGCATGCGCGCCGGTGAAGCGCCCGTGACCCTGAAAGACGCTCACGTTCTTCGCGGTGCGCAGCCAGTGTTCGACGCCCTCGCGCGACGCGCCGATGATGCGTTCCTTGCGCGCCTTCACGAACGCGAGATCGACGCGCACGCCATTGCCGCTCGCGCCGTTGCTGCTGTCGCCGCTGCCGTTGCCGATCTGCACGCCGAACTCCGCCGCATGACGCGCGACGTGCGCGACGCGTGCGCAGGCAACATACGATTTCGTCGGCGTGCAGCCCACGTTCACGCACGTGCCGCCGAACAACGCGCGCTCGATCACGGCCGTCCTGCGCCCGCTCGCGCCAAGCCGCACCGCGAGCGGCGGCCCGCTTTGCCCGGTGCCGATCACGATCGCATCGAATCGTTCTGCCATGCCGCTCTCCTGTTGCATGCGCCGTCGCCGGCGGGTTGCGGCGAATCGCGGCGAATCACGATGAATGACGACGAACTGCGCCCGTCCGGATCGCCTCATCTTACGCGCGCGGGCGCAACGCCGCGCGCAAGCGGCGCATCGGCGCCGGCGCGCGCGCACGAAAAAAAGAGCCGCCTCGCGGTACGAGGCGGCTCACAGGGTGACGTCACAACAGCAAACGGGCAGATGCCGCTGCACGTCAGGGGGATCGGCGAAAAAGGCTTATCGGCGCAATTTCGGTGAATGGGAAAGGAGGCGAGCCGGTCCGGCGGCTGCGCTCAATGCACGCAATCGTGAACGCCGCGGGCCGGCACACATTCGCCCGGGCCCGCGTTCCACAATTCGCGCGAGCGCGTGAATGCGGCGCGTGCGCCGCGCGTGGCCATCATCAGGCCGACTTGCCCCATGTTGAAGTCGAACGACACCATCAGCTGCATCAGGTCCACCATCGGTAGGACCAGCGCCGGCTGATACAACTGTCGTTCGATAAAGGATTTCATGACGGCTCCCGCTGCGTGCCCGCGTCGCCTGGACGCGGACTGATTCGATGGATGTGATTCTACGAATGCAGCGTGCGCCGATAAATGGGCTATCGGCGAAGTCACTTGTCGCGAATCGCAAACAATCGCCCGCGCGCGGAGCGTCTCAATCGGCACGATCGAGTTTGGCAATCTCGGCAATCTCGGCAATCTCGGCAATCGCGGCAATCACGGGCGGCGGCAAACCTCGGGAAAGCCGCGAGCCGCCCAGGCGAAGCCATGCCGCGCCCATGAGCCGGCGGTTCAATCGAGCGGCGTGGCGACGAACTCGGGCAGTGTCTCGGCGCGCGCCGAAAGCGCGGCAAGGGCCGGATAGCGCGCCGCGTCGACGGCGCCCGGCAGCATGTGCTGCGTAAAGCGCCACGCGACGGCCGCCGTGATGTCCGCCTGCGTGATGCGGCCCGCGCACAGCCAGCCTTCACGGCCCGTCACGAGCGCGTCGAGCACGCCCCACGCCGCGTGCATCTGCGCATTCACGCGTGCGAACCACGGCTCGTGCTGACGCTCCGCCGGGCGCAGATGCCGTTCGTAGACCTGTTGCACCGTTTTTTCCGTCGCGGCGAGCGCAAAACCGTTCACGCGCAGCGCGAACGTGCGCTCCTGCGTTTCCTCGGGCATCAGCCGCCGTGCGGCGGGCACCTTGCGATCGAGGTAATCGAGAATCAGCGTCGAGTCGATGAGTTGCGTGCCGTCGTCGTCGATAAAAGTCGGCGCCTTCACGACCGGATTGATTCGCGCGAATTCGTCGTACTGGCCGAACACGGAAATACTTCGGTGCTCGAACGAAAATCCGAGCACGTGAAGCGAGATCGCGACGCGTCGCACGTAAGGGGAATCCATCATGCCGATCAATTGCATGGCTGCACCTCGCAGAAGATTTCAGGAGCGGGCGTCGATCTTGCTGTATCTCGAAGCGCTTTTCAAGCGTGCATTAAGAAACCGCTGAAAAGCGGGCGAATGCCGATGAAACACGCGGGACGCAGGCGCGCCAAACAACAAGGATGACGGCGAAAGCGGGCGCAAACATCGCCCGGATTCGATCGCGTTGCGCGCGCAAAAGCGCGGCCAAAAACGGGTCGCGGGTGCGCATCCGCGCGCAGCGTCCTTGTGCCGCGCGCGAAGAAAAAGCAATAAGGCTACAGTCGTTTGCAGACGTTCTTTCTGACGCGTCGCGCCATTGGTGCGACGCAGCGCCTGAGGGAATTTGACGGGGCCGCAACGCAGCGCCGCGCGCAGCAAGGCGCACGAGAGCGCCCCACATGCAGAGGATGCCGAAGCATCACGCAGACCGCATGAAACAAGGCTTTTTCGCGCCGCATGTGCTGCACTGCATCGCCGGGAAACTCCTGGATTCGGACGGCGAACGGCTGAGATAGTCTCAATGCAAAGGAGACGAAATCATGAGACAAGCATTCAATGTTGGTGTCTGTATCGTCCTCGCACTGCTCCTCGCGAACCGCGCGCTGACTCGCGTGCAGGCTCACGAGGCCGGGTCGCTCACCTGCGCGCAAGGTTCCGCGCTCGTGAAGGCCAAAGCGCTCCTCCACGGTTTCGGTGAACACGGCGCGAGCGCGCAAGGCGACACTTTCCTGTCGTCGTGTCTCGTTTCCGGCCAAGGCCAGGTCGGCGATCAAATCGCTCACGACTGAAACCGCCTCACGCTAACGTCGCGGTCCTGCTCGATACGGCGTTAGCGCCACGGCAATCGTAGTCCAGGCGTACCACGCAGACGGACGCGCGTTTGTCGCGTAGCGCGGTGCCGGCGCCGGCGCGTTAAGCACGCGGTTCCTTCTATCGGACCGCGCACGCCACGCGGCTGCGCGCACGCCAAAAATTGCGTTTGCCTTTCTTTCGCAGCGCTTATCGTCGCTGCTTGCGCGCCACATGGCTGGCGTCCGTTCCGCTTCTCAGAACTCCGTTTCGCTCGCATGCAGCGAAAGGTCGCCTGCGCGCCGCCGCGTTCGCGTTTCTTTCGGGTTGCCAATGCCCCGCGTTGGCGGCGAGAATGGTCGCGGACCACGGAGAATCTATGAAAGGACGCATCCTCTTGCTTGGAGTCAGCATGCTGACGGCCTGCACGTCGGTGACTGGCATCAATTCGAGACAGGATGGTCATCTCACCGTCACCAGCCGGGCGCGATGGGATCTCGTTTCCTGGAATCGCGTGCGCTCAGCCGGACTCAAGGAAGCAGAAGCCTATTGCCGCAAACAAAAAAAGCAGATGCACACCGTCGATATTCATAGCGCAGGCCTGCGCGGCGTGACGTCGCAATCGGTAGAAGTGATCTTCGACTGCATCTGAATGTTTCCTCACATTACGGTTTCATTCCCGCCCTTTTAACGTCCATCTGCCAGGAAGCCCCGCCAGTCGGGCGTTCCCGCCTTCCGTATCCCACAAGCCAAATCTTACCGCCTTGCGATAACGCAACACTATGTTGTCGTTCTCCCTCATATCCATTTCACATAAGCGCGCTAGACTGACGATACATTTTGTTACGTTTAAAGTCTGGTGCGCATTATGTTGACTGCGTTCTTCATTGCTTGCCCTTTCGGCATCGCGGCACTGTTCGGTTTCGCAAGGCTGATCAATCCGCATACCGGGCGGATCGGCAACCGCTGATTTCGCGCTTCGCGCCGAGTCATCCGGTTTTGCCGCCTCTGACTCGCGAGCTACCGCTCGTGCCGTCGCGCTTTTCCCTTTCGCGAACTGGCAAACGTTGCCGCATTCCAGCCTTGGCCCGGCAAGAAATGCTGACTTTGGTTTCTGGACGCCTTTACGCGCCGGTATTTAACCGCGCGCGCCGGGCCGCCGGTGTGTGGGATGGGTCACGCTCGAAAGCGAGGTGCGCGATAACGGGCACTGGGGCGGCTTCCAGTTGCGGAGGCTCCCGGCGAATACTGG
>NZ_CAJMZE010000049.1:0-36153 GCF_905220235.1 Paraburkholderia sp. J41
CGGTGGTCAACCTCGTGGCCCTCCCGGCGCAACAGGCGCGCCAGCATCCGCGCACCGGCGAACGGAAACTCCATGTGCAGTTGGTCAATTCGCCGCATCAGCAACTGATCGGCTTCGCTGACCCGCTGCGCCCTGTAATACGCGCTCGATCTCGCGATACCGACAAGCCGAACTTGCTGCGAAACCGGCAACACGTGGCTACGGTCAATCATCGTTTTGCGCTCAGCAATCCCGCCTTGTTGAGCAGACTCGGACAATGAAGGCAATAAGGACGGCTGGAAGCTGAGGCCCTGAGGGGCTTCTTGCGCCCGCGAAGCTCGAATAGCGCAAGCTCGGCGCATCTAACTTGATTCACATCACCGGTAACCTGACCCTCAGCCGCGAAAATTGCGTTTCCACACGCCCTCGGCCACTATGAGACATTCGGCGGCTCAGAGTCTAGCCGTCGCTTGCCTTCGAGGCGGCACGCCGATAAGCCGCAATCCGCGCATGAATCCCCGGCTCGGCCGCCGAACGCACCAGCGCCGCGAGATCGATATCGGGAGTTTCTGCATCGAGTGCGCGAAAGAGCAGGGCGCGGCTGGCGGGCGGTATTTCCTCCAGACGGGCGAGCGCTTCCCCGACGACATCCGCATGCTCTTCCGGCGTCGCGATGTGTTCGATAAAGCCTAGCGCGTGCGCGCGTTCGGCGTCGAAAGTCATGGCGCTTTCGAGAATACGCTTGGCTGCGTGCTGTCCGACGATCCGCGCGAAGCGAGCGGTGCCGAGCACGAGGCCGAACTTCAGCCCCGGCATGCGGAAGGTCGTGCCCGGGGCCGCGACGCGCAGATTGCAGGCGGCGACGAGATCGGCGCCCGCCCCGAAGTTGCGGCCGTGCGCAAGCGCGATCGTGAAGCATGGAGACGATGCGATCGTCTGCAGCAGTGTTTCGATGCGCACGAACCGCAGCAGCAGATCGCCTTCGCTTTGAGTCTCCACGTCGGTCATGTCGAAGCCGGCCGAGAAGCAGCGGCCCTCGCCTTGCAGCGTCACGAGCGGCACATGCTGCCGCGCGGCATCGTCGAACGCGGCAAGCAGCGCTTCGACCAGTTCGGCGGATAGCGCATTGAGCTTGTCCGCGCGATCGAGCGTGATCGTCCAGTGCGATGCTTGCCTATCGATGCGGATCGTGCTCATGCGTTCGTCTCCGTCGTGCGCGCGCCGCCCAGCAGTTCGGCATTGTGCTCGCCGAGCGCAGGGGGACGGAGGCGGATGCCCGGCGTTTCGCCATCGAAACGAACGGGCGAAACAAACGTGCGCGTCGCGACGCCATTCGGGAGTTGCACAGGCTGCACCCATTGCATGTGCTCGACCTGCTGGTCCGCCAGGACCTGCGAGTATGTATTGATCGGCGCGCATGGTACCCCGGCGGCGCGAAAGCGTTCGATCCAGTATTCGGCGTCGTGCGCGCGGAATACCGCTTCGAGCGTCTCGCGCAACTCCGTCTGATGCTTCGCGCGCAGTGTCGTGCTGGCGTAGCGTGCATCGTTTTCCAGTTCCGGCATGCCGACGACGGCGCAGACGCTGCGCCACAACGCATTGTTGCCGGCTGCCATGCCGAAATACGTATCGCGAGCAGTGAACGCCTGATAAGGCGCATTGCGCGGATGGGCGGAGCCGAGCTTGACCGGGTCGCGGCCGGTGCCGAAGTATTCGGATGTTTGCAGCGCCGCGATAGCAAGCGTGGCGCCGAGCATGGGTACGTCGATATGCGTGCCGACGCCCGATTGCGACGCCGCATGCAGCGCGGACACGATCGAGAACGCCCCGTAAAGGCCGGCCGTGAAATCGGCGAGCGGCACGCCGCATTTGACCGGTGCGCTGGCCGGCTCGCCGGTGATACTCATGATGCCGCTCATTGCCTGTACGGTGAGATCGAACCCGCCTTCCTGCGCGCGCGGCCCCGACTGCCCGTAAGCCGAGATCGAGCAATAGACGAGGTGCGGCGCGCGCTCGCGCACGGCGTCGTAACCGAGTCCGAGACGTGCCATGACGCCGGGGCGATTGTTTTCGATGAGTACATCCGCGTCGTCAATCAAGCCGCGCGCCGCTTCGACATCGCTCGGATTCTTCAGGTCCAGCGTGACGGATCGCTTGTTGCGATTCAGCGATGCGAAATTCTCGCTGTACCCGTCGGTAATCGGCGGCCACGCCCGCAGCGTATCTCCGCCGGCCGGATGTTCCACCTTGATCACATCCGCACCGAGATCCGCGAGAAGCATGCCGCAATATGGTCCGGCAGCGACGTTGCAGAATTCGATCACTTTGATTCCCTGAAGCGGCAATTTCATTGCGTGTCCTCTCGACCGGCGAGGCCGTATGTGTTAGCTGGGATGCGTTCAACATGCCGATCGCCGCGATCAGCGTTTCCGGTGCGCTTAATCGGCTTGCTGTGAAGCACATGAGGGAACTGGCGCCGGAAGTTCAAGCGGGGGCGCTCAGCGTGTCGTGGGCGTTCGGGTGAAGGCGTGGCGTCGATTCGATCATTCGTGAGAGACGGCATGGCCGCGCTACACCATGCCCCAGATATTGGGTACCGCCCGGTTCGCGTAACCGGAGATGAATTCCCTGGATGCTCCGGTGTGCGGATCGAACACATGTCGACGCACCTTGCCGATGTTTCCGTTATAGAAGTGAATGCTGATCGACGAGCGATCGTCGTACGCGTTGCGCACGCGATGGATGTCCTGCTCGCCCGTCGGCGTGACGCGGCCGATCTTGCCGGGGCTGAGCACCTCCACGGCACCGTCCTCCATGAGCCGACCGTTTTCGAAGCGAAACGCTTGCGAATGTTCTTCCCCGCGCAGCATACCGATCAATCCCCAAACGGTATGATCGTGTATCGGCGTGCCTTGACGTGGACCCCAGACGAAACTGACGAGGCTGAAGCGCTCCTGCGGGTCGCAATGCAGCAGATATTGCTGGTAATGCTGCGGATGCGGCACGGCGAAGTCTTCCGGCAACCAGTCGTCGCTGGCGATCAGTACCGAGAGCGCTTCACGGATCTTCGGCATGAGCGGCGCCTCGCCGGCGGCTGCCTGCTCGGGGCTGGCGTACGGTGCGTAATGCGCGGTGGCCGTCTTCACGAAATCACGCAATCGTTCGATTGTCATCGTCTTGTCCTTCTTCGAAAGGTGCTGTAGCGGGCGAGCGATCGTCAGAAAATCAGACCGATCCGACATCCTCGCGCGCAGCGGCTGCCATGTCGCGATCGAAGAACAGTGTAGCGAGCAGCGCGAACACGGCGTTGAGAACACAGCTGAGGATAATCAGGCATAACGCGTAGCGCAGCGCCTGCGGTCCAAAGTCGGCTTTCAGGTGATCCGCGGCGAATCCGACGCAGACGGGACCCATGCCGGTGCCAAAGATGGTGCTGAACAGCAGCATCAACGAGACGGCAAACGCGCGCAGCGTTACTTTGACGACGCTCGATACGACGGCGAGAATCGCGCCGTACTGACTCGACAACAATCCGACGCAGACGCCGATGCCGATCAGCGATTCGGTCAGATTCGAGCCGAACAGGAACAGCAGAATAGCCGGTATTTGCACGAGCGCCGCGCCTGCCGGAACCAGCAGTTTCCATCTGGCGCGTTTCGAGCCGGCCAGATCGGACAGCCATCCGCCAAGCAGCGCGCCTGCGGCGCCGCCGATGCCCATCGAGACGCCGAGATAGACGCCCAATTCGCGAGAGCCCAGCTGATAGATGCGCACCAGGAACGAAGGACCCCATGCATTGAGGCTGGTCGTCGTGAACGCGAGCATCACGGCGGTGGCGATGACGAACAGATACGACCGTTGCCTGCTCAGAAAGCGCAGCGTCGGCCACAAGCGAAGATGACGGCGATCGGCGATGCCGTTTTCGAACGCGCCGCGCGACGGTTCCGCGACTGTAGCCGACACGATCAACGCAAGTACGATGCCGACGCCGCCCATGAACACGAATGCGCCGCGCCATCCGTATTTCTGCGCGATCCAGCCAGCCAGCACGAAGCCGAGCAGAGTGGCCATCGGCGCGCTCAGGCCCAGCGCGCTCATCGCGCGAGCCCGGCTCTTGCTGGGAAACAGATCCGCGATCATCGACGTGCTGGCCGGCAGCACGCCGGCTTCGCCGACTGCGAGTCCCATTCGGGCCAGCAGGAGTTGAGTGACCGTGTGCGCGAGGCCGGTCAAGCCGGTGACCGTGCTGTACGCGGCAAGGCTGATCGCGATGACCCATTTGCGGCTCAAGCGATCGGCGAGCCGGGACATCGGCAGGCCGGCCAATGCGAAAGTCAGCGCGAAGCCGATGCCGCCGATCAAGCCCAGCATCGTGTCGGACAGCGCGAACTCTTTCTTGATCGGCTGCAGCATCAATCCGAAGATGGTCCGATCGACCATGCTCATTCCGTAGACCGCGGCGATCAGCACGAGCGTATAAAGCGCCCGGCCAAGCGTCGAGCGCGTCGTCGTGGATGCTGTTTCGTACTGTATTGTCGTTGGGTTGTTCATGCTGCTGTCTCCTCGTGAAAATCGTTGGTATCCGCGTCGTATCGATGCAACGGCCGGGATGGCTGAGCCCGTCCAACACGCGCTCGCCCGAAACCACCGGGCTTATGCCAGTTGGCGAGCGCAAAGCCGCGGGTTCGACGATTCATCGCTTTCGCTCGGCTCGAAGGCGTCCGGGGGGCGTGCTTCCTCGCGAGGCGAGGGCTCGCCCAGTTCCTGAACGATGAAATCGATGAACGCTCGCCGGCTCGGCGTCGGGTGGCGGTCGGGCGCATACAGCAAATGCATCTGCAAGGACGGGCTTTTATAGTCGGGCAATACCCGCACGAGCTTTCCGCATGCCAGATCGGCCGCGAAGGCGACCGTCGGACCCAGCACGATGCCGAATCCGTCCAGCGCGGCGCTGTGCAATGCCTTCACGCTATTGACGCGCAAGCGTCCCGATACATCGAGCGTCATCGTCGAGCCGTCGCGGCTGAGATGCCATGGGCGAGACGACGGCGGGTTCGCATAGACGAACGCCATGCAATTGTGCGCAAGCAGATCTTTGGGCCGCAGCGGCGTGCCGAACTGTTCCAGGTAGCCGGGCGATGCGCAAACGACCAGATCGAACGGCTCCAGTCGCCTCGCAACGAGCCCGTCGTGCGTCAGCGGCCCGATGCGAATTTCCGCATCGCAGCCGTCTTCCGCGAGATCGATGGCCTTGTCGGACAGCACGATTTCGATCAACACCTCCGGAAATTTTCGCAAATATTTCGCGACGAGCTGGGTCAGCCGGTAACTGCCGAACGTCGTGGGCGCGCGGATTCTCAGCGCGCCGCTCGGCACGCTCAGCAGCGTTTGCAGTTCCTCCTCCGCAGCCTCCGTTTCGGCCAGAATGGCCTTGCAATGCTTGTAGAAGGTCCGTCCGGCATCGGTCAGACTTTGCTGTCGCGTGGTGCGGTTCAGCAAACGGGTCTTGAAATGCTGTTCGAGCGAAAGAATGTGCTTGCCGGCCATCTGCGGCGTCATCCTCATGGCCGACGCGGCCGCGACGAACGAACCCATCTCCACGGATCTCACAAACACCTCGATGCTGGTCAGGCGGTCCATGACGGCTCTCTCGCTTAGGTGGAGTGAGCGGACTTCACGACGTCGCAGACGCCATCGCGGATACCGGCGCCTGCTTGGGCAGTAGCGGCACATGCGGTGCGACGAAAGCCTGTTCGGGCTTCGGCCATGCATACAGCGCGCGCGCTGCGCGACCCAGCAGCCATTCCTTGTCGTCGGACGGTAGATCGTCCGCGCAGCGGATGGAGAACAGCAATTCCCCCCAGCTCGCGCCGCGACGGTTGTGCGTGAAGTCGCTCGCCCAGATCACCCGCTCCCTGCCGAACGCGTCGAGCGCTTGTCGAAGCGGTACGAGCAATTCTGCGAACGGGAAAGCGGCGCTTGGGAAGTAATGCTGGGCATGGCTCCACTTGATCCAGAGATTCGAATGCGTTCTGGCGGCAGCGAGGATGTTGTCCCACGCCTGCGCATCCTTCGGGGCGCCGCAGTGATCCAATACGAAGCGCAAGCGAGGGAAGCGCGGCAGGAACGATCCCAGTATGTCCGACACCCCTGCGCCGAGCAGGCTGACCACCAGATCCTGATCGGCCGCGAGTTGCAGCATGCGGTCGTATCCGCCGTCGGCGATCGCCTGAAGCTCCTCGGCGCCCCGCGTCACGAGCCGGATCGACCGGCAGCCCGGCATGCAGCGGAGCGATGCGAATACCGCTTCGATGTCCGGGTCGCGTCGGTCGACGCGCTGAAGCACCGAGAAGCGGTCTGGATATTTCAATGCGGCTGCCTGCGCTAGCGGACTCGACGGCCGGAACACGCCGCCCGAAAGCAGGGTGCCCGGCAGCACGAAGCCTCGTGGATCGTATTCCCACAGCTCGTCGATGATCGCGCTCTGGATGCCCAGCGCGTTCATGGCGGCAATGGTCTGGTCGAGGTCCAGCGTGTAGAAAGCGTGGATCTGTGCGTCTACGATGTCCATCGGATGTCCTCCGTCAGTGAGCCGCCGTCTCCGGCGTTTCATGGAGATGCTGCGCTACCGGATCGAACACCGCTTCCTGCACGCAGCGCATGTTCGGGATCGAACGCAATTCGCTGAGGACGTCGTAGGCGTGCTTCAGCTCCGCGTCGTTCAACACGGCAACGCCGCACGAATGAAATTTGTTCCATCGATCCGCGTCGGACAGCGGATCGAACAGCGTGCCTTTGGCATGAATGCGGTCGCGCTCGAGCACGCGGCCGTCGCGCAGTCGTACCGTCACGGTATGCGGTGGCACGATCTCGGCGTTAAATTTCTCCGCGCCGGCGGCCCGCGCCTTCATTTCCATCCGGGGCAGCACGTTCGCGACTTCCGCGGAATTGATCACGGCCGAATCGAAATCGGCCAGCACCACATTGCCGTGCAGCAGCGCGACGGCCATCGTGTACTCCATCGAAAACTTGGCTTGATGCTGCGTCTGCGGCTTGTGATAGGTCAAGTTGCGATAGTTGCCCATCGGCACGGTCGCCGTAATGTGCTCGACATCGGCTTCGCGGAAGCCGTATTCGTCCCGCAGTTCCAGCAAGCTGTCCAGCACGCGATGCGTCGACGCGCAGCACGGGTAGCGCTTCACCATCAATCCTTTGCTCTCGATCGCCAGCGCCGTCTTGCCGATCTCCGCGAACATCTCAGCGCTCCAGCCTTGCGCGTCGGGGCCGCCGCAGACCTGCAGATAGCCCCACTCACCGTCCAGCACTTCCAGCCGGCCTTCGAATCCCTTCTCGGCCATCAGTGCGCCCTGGACGCTGTGCTGCGCGGCCAGTCCGGCGTGCAGCGGCTTGGCCATGCTGCCTGCCTGGCCCTTGATGCCGCCCGCCATGCTGACCCCGAGACTCATCGCGTGCGCCATCTGGCGAGCCGAGAGCCCCAGGAGCCGCGCGCATGCCGCTGCGCCGGCGATCGTGCCGACCGTGCTGGTCGTGTGATGCCCGATGTCGGCATGCGAACGCATCAGGCCGCGAGCGACGAGGTAGTGCAGTTCCAATCCGATGATGTACGCATCCAGCACCGCTGCGCCCGATAGTCCGCGCGTTTGTGCCAGCGCGAAGAGCGATGAAGTCAGCACCGAACTCGGATGGTTGATCGACGGCAGGAACGTATCGTCCAGATCGTGCGCATGCGCGGCGGTGCCGTTCGCGAGCGCGGCCCAGATCGGGGCCGAACCGCTGTCGAGCCCCATGACGGAGGCCGGGCCGCTCGACAAGCCGGAGAGATCCGGCAGCGTTGCACGAAGCCGGGTTGGGCCGGTTTCCTTCACGCCCGCCAGCATGCATGCAAACGTATCGATAACGGCGTCGGTCGCGATGCTCAGCGCCGTATCGGAATAAGGCGCATCGAATTCGGCGGCCCAGGAGGTGAAGTTCTCAATGGCATTCATGACGATCCTTCTTAAACAGGCTCAACTGCGGGTGGGTTGAAAACCGACGGGGTTAGCGCGTCGTCGAACTCATGCCGCCATCGACGACGATTACGGAGCCGGTTACGTAGCGGGATTGGTCGCTGGCGAGATAGAGCGCCGCATAGGCGACATCCCACGCGTCACCCATATGTCCCATCGGAACCTGCGCATTGCGCGTCTTGACGAAGCCCTCGTAATCGCTTGCCGCGTACTTGTCCGCGAGACGATGGACGAGCGGCGTATCCATGACGCCCGGCGCGATGGAATTGAGTCGGATACCCTTGGGCGCATAGGTGACCGCCGTCACTTTGCTCATCTGCATCAGCGCCGCCTTGCCGGACGCGTAGCCGACCTGCGGCTTGCCGCCATAGCGCATGCCGGCCACCGATGCGATGTTGACGATCGAGCCGCCGCCCTGTTTCTCCATGTGCGGTATGACGTATTTGCAGCATAGAAACGCGCTCTTCAGGTTGATCGCGATCTGCTGGTCGAAATCCGCTTCGGACATCGTGACGGGATCGCCCGGAACGGACTGCCCGACGTTGTTAACCAGAATGTCGATGCGACCGAACCGGCGAATGCAATCCTCCACGGCTTGTTTGACCGCCGCGCTGTCGGTCACGTCGCAAGCCCTGACCTCCGCTTCGTAGCCTTCGTCGACGATGAGATTGCGCGTGACATCCGCCGCCTCCGGGTTGCGATCGACGCCGAATACCCGAGCGCCCTGCCGCGCCAGAAGCACGGCGATGGCTTTTCCGTTACCCCAGCCGGGCGCGATCGATCCGCATCCGGTGACCAATGCCACCTTGCCGTCGAGGCGAAACGGCGACACTGCGGCGGCGCGATCGGAAGTAGAGGAGCTTGCTTCATTCAGGGGGCTTGATGTCATGGCTCAGAATAAAAAGAAGATCGTGAAGGGTTGCCTCTTGAATCGGGCCGGCTCTCGGGGGCGATGGTTAACCCTTGTCTTTTCGGAAGGGGAGATGAACAGCTGTGCTCAGCGATGGTCATCGGCGTCTCGAAGTATATTGTATTAACGATAGTACAAAGTAATTCTACTACCGTCATGTTGCCGATGGCAACTCGAAATGCGAGGCTGGTTTCGAGAAAAATCGATGCGGCGTAGCGCTGCATCGGATGGGCGGGGCGGCGCGCCACAGCGCGGCGCAGCAAGAAGACGTCGGCCGGAACGAGCGGGCGTTCCGGCGACGGACCGGGCTATTTGCGTCGAGTGTTTTCTTTCGTGTTCGGTAGCGGCGCATCCACGATGATCTGACCTGCGCGAAGTGTATTGACGAGGTCGCCCGGAATCTCCATCAGAACGCTTGCCCGGCCCGCGGGCATGAGCGCCGTGAGGTGCAGGATCGGATGCTCGTCCGGGTCGTGCATCAGGCGGACGAGCTTCAATACCGGGGAACCGACGCTGGTATTTAGCATCGTTGCGACTGCCGGATTAATAATCATGGCCGATGTGAATTCCTGCACGACGCGGCCGAATTGCACGCCCTGCTGAAGCAGGATTTCGTAGAGTGCATGCTTTTTCAATGCGGTCTTGGTCGCGCCCTGGCCGAGGGAGCCCGGCACCCACGCATCGACCAGCATCGCCGGCTCCCCGCTGCGATTGTTACGCAGTCGGACCGCGTGAGTGGCTTTTTCGCCAGGCTGCAGTCGCAACGCCCGCATGATATCCGCGGGAGGCTCCGTATGTTCGACGTTGATCACTTGCACGCGCGTCTCCATCGCGGTCTTGCGCAAGCTGTCCAGAATCGTGAGGCTCGGGCCTGGCATCTCTTGCGTCGGCCTTTCGATAATGAATGTCCCCAACGCCGGGCGGCGCTCGACAATGCCGCTTGCCGCCAGATCGGCCAATGCCCGCCGGACGGTCACGCGCGAGACGCCGAAGCGCGCGCGCAGCGCTTCCTCGTTCGGAAGCATGCCGCTCGGGAAGAGGCCCCGCGCGATCTCGTCGCGGAGCGTGAGAAAAATCTGGCGGTGCAGCACCACACCGTTCGGCGCCGCACGGAGCGGGCGAGGGGAGGTTGGCGTCATGATTGCGAGCCCGACAGATTCGTTTGTACGTGCTGCGACGGTGGTATAGAATGGCTCATCATCTTTTTGTATTATCGTTAGTACATTAATAGAATGAAAAATATCAACTTCCGTACCATTCTAGCGCAGCCAGGCATGGTGGTCGCCCCCGGTGCATACGACGGCATTGGCGCGCGGCTCATCGAACAGGCCGGGTTCGAGGCGGCATATATGACGGGCGCCGGCACGTCGGCGGCGTTGGGCTATCCGGACTTCGGGCTGCTGACAATGAGCGAGATGGTGGAGAACGCGGCGGTCATGGCGCGCAGCATCGACATCCCGCTCATCGCCGATGCGGACACCGGCTACGGCAACGAACTGAATGTCAGGCGCACGGTTCGCGCCTTTGAAGAGCGCGGCATCGCCGCCGTTCATATCGAGGATCAGGTTTCGCCGAAGCGCTGCGGTCATCTTGACGGCAAGGAGATCATCGCGCGCGATCAGTTCGTGTCGAAAATTCGTGCGGCGGTCGACGCGCGGCGCTCGCCGGAATTCGTCGTGATTGCTCGTACCGATGCGTGCGCGGTGGTGGATTTCGATGAAGCGATCTGGCGCGCCAATGCCGCGCTCGATGCGGGCGCCGACATGGCGTTCGTCGAGGCGGCGCGCTCGATGGAGGAAGTCGCCGCGGTGCCGTGTCTGGTGCGCGGGCCGTGCATGCTGAACGTCGTGCCGACCGGGAAGACCCCGACTGTCGCGTTGAACGAAGCAGCGGATATGGGCTACAAGCTCGCCATTCTTCCGGCATTGCTGCTGTCGGCCGCGATTCAGGCGGGCGATGCGGCACTTGCCGAAGTGAAGCGCACCCAACGTTCGCCGGAACCGTCGACTGATCTGTTCGAGATGTTTCGCCGGTTCGGCGCGGACGAATGGGACGAAGTGCGCCGCCGTCACGGCGCGGGTTCCGATATGGAGTGCCGCTGATATGCGACGCACGCTGTTCGACAAGATATGGGAACCCCACGTCGTCCGCGAGTTGAGCGACGGTTGGGTGTTGCTGCATATCGATCGCCACTTGCTGCACGATTTGTCGGGCCCCGCCGCGCTCGCCGATGTCGCCGCGCGCGGGCTACCGCTGCACAATCCGGAGTTGGCGTTCGCGACGGCCGACCATACGATGTCCAGCGCGCCGGGACGCACCGGCCTGACGTTTCCGTCCGGTGCGCGATTGTGGACCTCGCTGCGCGAATACACCAAGGCGGCCGGGGTTCGACTTTTCGATCTGGGTCGGCCCGGGCATGGGATCGTCCACGTGATGGGACCCGAACTGGGCATCGTGCTGCCCGGCCTCACATTGATTTGCGGCGACAGCCACACCTGCACGAACGGAGGGTTGGGCGCGTTGGCGTTCGGGGTGGGCTCGTCGGAAAGTACGCACGCGCTGGCGACCCAGACCTTGCGCCAGCAGAAGCCGAAGCAGATGCGCATCCGGTGCGACGGACAATTGCCGTCTAACGTGACCGCCAAAGATCTCGCGCTCTACATTCTCGGCAAGTTGGGCGCCGCGGGCGGCGTCGGTTTTGCGATCGAATATGCCGGCAGCGCGGTGCGGCAGCTGGATGTGGAGGCGCGTTTGACGCTGTGCAATTTATCGATCGAACTGGGCGCCCGTTGCGGAATGATCGCGCCCGATGCGCTCACCTTCGATTATCTGCGGGGTAAGCCATACGCGCCGCGCGGCGACGCGTTCGATCGCGCGGTCGGGCAGTGGCAATTGCTTTACACGGACGACGATGCCGTTTTCGATCGTGAGGAAGTGATCGACGCGAACGACGTTCGCCCGTCGGTCACATGGGGCACAAGCCCCGAACATGCGATCCCCATAGACGGCCGAGTGCCGGACCCGCAAGATGCGCCTGACGGTGAACATCGCGCCGCGTTGCAGGCCGCGATCGATTACATGGGGCTGACGCCAGGCCAGCGGATAGCGGGTACGCCCGTCGATTGGGTTTTCATCGGCTCCTGCACCAACTCGCGGATCAGCGATCTGCGCGCCGCCGCGGCGGTCGTGCGCGGCAAAACCGTCGCACCGGGCGTGACGGCCTGGGTGGTGCCGGGGTCCGAGACGATCAAACGGACCGCCGAGGCGGAAGGCCTCAAAGACGTGTTCGAAACCGCCGGCTTCGCGTGGCGGGAACCCGGATGCAGCATGTGCGTCGCAGCCAATGGCGAACAAGTGCCTCCGCAACGACGCTCGGTCTCCACGTCGAATCGGAACTTCGTCGGCAGACAGGGCCCCGGGGCGCGGACGCATCTGGCCAGTCCAGCCGTCGCCGCGGCATCGGCCATCGCGGGATGCATCGCCGAGCCGAAGGAGATCGCATGAAATTGCAGCCGTTCGAGACGGTCACCGGCGCGGCGCCTTATCTGTCCCGTGCGAACATCGATACCGACGTCATCATCCGGATCGAGCATCTAACGGCGCTTGAAAAAGATCAGCTCGGCCCTTACGCGATGGAAGCACTGCGTTTTCGCGCGGACGGCAGCGAAGACCCGCAGTGCGTGCTAAACCAGGCAGTTTTCCGCGATGCGCCGATACTCGTCGCCGGCGACAACTTCGGATGCGGATCGTCGCGTGAGGCCGCGGTTTGGGCGCTTCAATGCATGGGCGTGCGCTGCGTGATCGCGCCGAGCTTCGGCGAGATTTTTTTCAACAACTGCTTTCAGAACGGCGTGTTGCCGATTCGTTTGCCGGCAGCTGAGGTGGAGGCGATCGGCAGCGCGTGCGCAAGCGGCGAGCCGATGACCGTGGACCTTCGCGCACAGACGCTGCGCATTCCTCCCGGGCGTAGCGTCACGTTCTCCGTCGATGCGGTGCGGCGCGATGGTCTGCTGCGCGGTCTGGATGACATCGGCTTGACGCTTCAGCATGACGACAGCGTCCGGCATTGGCAAGACAGAGACCGGATAGAACGGCCTTGGGCATGGCCCGAGCACGAGGACGCGTCGCGCGAAGCGCCGCCCGTGCGGCCGGTCGTACGCGTCGTTCCGATTGCTTAGAACATACGAAACGCATGTGCCTATGCGTTCGGCCCTACGGAGACAGGAGAGTTCGACATGACCGCCACGGAAACGGGTGATCAGCTCGAAGTGCGTTGCGTACTGATGCGAGGCGGCACGAGCAAGGCGCTGTTCTTCCACGAATCCGCTTTGCCGCCAGCGGGCGCGGAGCGCGACAGCTTCCTCAAGCGCGCGATGGGCACGCCCGACGTGATGCAGATCGACGGCATGGGCGGGTCGCGGCTCGTCACGTCCAAGGTCGCCATCATCCGGCCGTCGACGCGCGGCGATGCCGACGTCGATTACACGTTCGCGCAGGTGGATGTGGATCGCGATCAGATCGATTACGACGCGAATTGCGGAAATATTTCGTCGGCCGTCGGCCCGTTCGCGATCGACGAAAAACTGATAGCCGTGCGTGAGCCGCTCACTACCGTGCGCATCTACAACACCAATACCGACAAGCTGCTGGTGTCGCGGGTTCAGGTGCGCAACGGCCGCTCGCGCGTGCTGGGCGACTGCGCGATTCCCGGCGTCCCCGGTACGGGTGCCGAGATATTGATGGACTATTCCGGCACCGTCGGCGCGAAGACCGGACGCTTGCTGCCGACGGGAAACGCGATCGACGAGATCGTGATGGAAACCGGTCGAACCGTGCGCGTGTCGATCGTCGACGTCGCCAATCCATGCGTGTTCATCGAAGCATCGACGCTCGGCTTGAGCGGCAGCGAGTTGCCCGACGCGATTTCCGCGAATGGCGAGTTGATTCGCATGCTCGCGGAAATTCAGGCCAAGGCGGGCGAACGCATCGGGCTCCACGCCGATTGGACGCAGGAACCGGCGCCCGTGTTGCCGCTGGCGGCGATGGTCGCCGCGCCGGCCGACTACGTGGACGTCAATGGCGACGTGCAGCCGTCCGCTGCGATGGACCTGCGTGCGCGATTGGTCTTCATGGGGAAGTGCCACGACAGCATGTCGGGCACGGCATCGATGTGCATCGCGGCGGCTTCCCGCATATCGGGCTCGCTCGTGCATCAGGCCGTGGGAACGCGATCTTCCACGCAGACTTTGCGCATCGGACATCCGCTCGGCGTCATGGAAGTCAAGGTCGTCGCGCATGCGGGCGCCAGCGCCGCAGAAACGACGTTCGACTCATTGGGACTTGCGCGCACGGCGAGGCGGCTCATGGCCGGCACCGTGTACGTGCCCGTTGATCGATGAACGCAAACGCCGCGGGTAAGGCGCGCAGTCCCACGCGTTCGATGCTGCCTGGAACCGCTTTTGCATCGTCACGCGGTCACGCGCGCCGCCTCGGCTATTCGAAAACATTCAACTCAAGGAACCGCTGACATGGGTCGTCGCCACAAAGTCATCATCAGTTGCGCCGTGACGGGCGCCATTCATACGCCCAGCATGTCCGAATATCTGCCGGTCACGTCGGATCAAATCGCCGATGCGGCGGTGGAGGCGGCCGAAGCGGGCGCGGCGATTCTGCATTTGCACGCCCGTCATCCGGCCGACGGACGTCCCACGCAAGATCCCGAGTACTTCGAATCGTTTCTCGCTCGCATCAGGGCGGAGACGCGCGCAGTGGTCAATATCACTACGGGCGGCAGTCCGCATATGACGCTCGACGAACGGATTCAGCCGATCGTGCGTTTTCAGCCGGAACTCGCGTCGCTGAACATGGGCTCGATGAATTTCGGCCTGTTTCCGATGCTCGATCGATTCAATCGGTTTCAGCATGGATGGGAACGCGAGCATCTGGAAAAAAGCCGCGACCTGATCTTCAAGAACACGTACCAGGACATCGAGCGCATCCTCCATCAAGGTGCGTCGCAAGGAACGCGATTCGAGTTCGAGTGTTACGACATCAACCATCTTTACAACGTCGCGCATTTCCGCGATCGCGGGCTGGTTCAGGGGCCGCTCTTCATCCAGTCCGTGTTCGGGATTCTCGGCGGGATTGGGCCGCATCCAGAGGATCTGATGCATATGCGCCGGACTGCCGACCGGTTGTTCGGCGATCAGTATCAATGGTCGATTCTCGGCGCAGGCCGTAATCAGATGCCGTTGGCGACGATGGGCGCAGCGATGGGCTCGCACGTTCGCGTGGGCCTCGAGGATTCGCTGTGGATCGGCCCGGGAAAGCTGGCCCGATCCAGTGCCGAGCAGGTCAGCAAGATCCGGACGATCCTCGAAGCACTCGATCTGGAGATCGCGAGCCCCGACGATGCGCGCAACATACTCGCGCTCAAGGGCGCCTCCGCCGTGGGTTTTTAACGCACCGATGCGCTGCCAATGCAGGAGCACACATGGTTGTTAGCAATGAAGTTGGATTCATCGGCTTGGGGTCGATGGGCGCAGCAATGGCGCGCCGGTTGCTGGCCGCAGGCGTGCGATTGCATGTCTTCGACGCGCATCGGCCGGCCATGGCAAATTTCACGGCGGCGGGAGCGGTCGAGCATGCGTCGCCGAAGTCGGTAGCCGATGCCGTCGGCGTCGTGTTCGCTTGCCTGCCAGGTCTGGATGCCTGCAAGGCGGTCGCGCTCGGTGCCGACGGCGTATGCCACGGCGAGCGCATCGCCACCTACGTCGAGTGCTCGACGGTCGGGCGGCGCTTGCTGCTGGAAATCGAGGCAGGTCTTGCCCGGCAAGACGTTGCCGTCGTGGACGCGCCGGTCAGCGGCGGACCGAAGGTCGCCGACCAGGGCAAGCTGACGGTCATGTGTTCGGGTGAGCCCGCGGCGCTCGACATGGTGCGGCCGTTGCTGCAGATGCTCGGCTCGAAAGTTTTCGAGGTCGGCGCTGCGCCTGGGATGGCGCAGATGATGAAGCTCGTGAATAACATCGTTTCGTCCGCCAACATGGTCGCGGCGTTCGAAGCCGCGGTGCTGGGCGCGAAGGCCGGGCTCGACGTGAAGACCATGGTCGACGTGCTGAACGCGGGAACCGGCCGTAATACTGCCACCGAGACCAAATTGCCGATGGCGGTTCTGCCCGGCACGTTCGATTTCGGCGCGCGCATCGACATCATGTACAAGGACGTCACGCTGGCGCTCGCCGAGGCCGAGGCGCTCGGCGTGCCGATGCGGGCGGCGCAAGGCATGGCGCAATTGTGGCGTTATGCGATCACGCAAGGCGGCGGCCCCGACGACTATACGACGCTGATCAAATACATGGAGGCGTGGGCTGGCGTCGAAGTACGGGCGAAATAGGGATTTGTCCCGGTGGCACAAGAAAACAACGCATCTGTTTCGATTCGTCATGCGAAGCATATCGGTGCGTCAACGGATGCGTTCATAGCAAACCATCAGTTGTGTTTGAACCAACCAACGTGGTGTTTATCGGGCAACTTCTTTCCAGTAATTTCCCTGTCACGCAATGGGCGGGGACGCGCAATGCGTGGAGACATCAGACGTGCAGACGCGGGTCGATTGCATCGTCGATGAGATTCATCCAATAAATACTATGACATGGAGATCTTCATGAAGAAGTTTGCTTTTTTGTTGGTTGCGATTGCGGCGGCAACCTCGGCACATGCCCAAAACAGCGTCACGCTTTACGGAATTATCGACCAAGGTTTCATCTTGAATCAGAACGCGGCAGGATCCCGGCAATACCAGATGGTCAGCGGTGTGCTAAGCGGAAGCCGATTCGGTCTGCGCGGCACCGAGGATCTCGGAGGTGGGCTGCACGCGATGTTCTGGTTGGAAAACGGCTTCAATGCCGGTACCGGCGCGCTAGGAAACGGCGGCCTTCTTTTCGGGCGCCAGGCGGTGGTGGGTCTGGTGAGTGACAAATGGGGCACTGTTACGCTTGGGCGTCAATACGATTCGTCGATTGAATATGTGACGCCGCTTACCCCGGCGTCGCAGTGGGCCGGCTACCTTGTCACCAATCCGGGCGATGTGGAGGATTACAGCGCGGCCAACCACGTCAATAACTCAATCAAGTACGCAAGTCCGAAATATGCTGGTTTTTCGTTCGGCGGACTTTATTCGTTCGGCGGCGTTGCGGGAAATTTTACGGAAAATCAGATTTATTCGATAGGCGCGAGATACACCAACGGATCATTGATCGTCGGCGCTGCGTATCTAAATATCCGAAATCCGAATGCCTCATTCTATGCCACGAGCCGTGGAGGCACTGCGGCGACAAACAACTTCTATACGCCGATCACTAGCGGCTTCGCGTCGGCCAAGATGCTGTCGGTCGCGGATGTCGCGGTCAACTACACGATCAACGCCCTAACGTTTGGAGCCAACTACTCCAATGCCCAGTTCTCGGGAATGAACGGCACGGTAAGTACGCTCAATCCCGCCGGGCTGGACGGCACGGTTACGGTCAACGATGCCGCGGTCAATTTCAAGTGGGCCATAAATCCGGCGCTGATACTCGGTGCACAGATCTCGCATAGCCGGACCAGCTCGATCAACGGGGCAAGCGGTGGCAAATATAACCAGTTCGATATCGGCGCGACCTATTCGTTGTCGAAGCGGACGTCCTTTTACGCCACGGCGGTCTATCAAAAGGCGTCGGGAACGCAATCGACGGGGACGCCCGCAGTCGCGTCGATCTTTGGATTGACGCCGTCGTCAACGGATCGCCAGGCCGCTTTCCGCGTGGCGATACGCCATACGTTTTAAGCGTCTCGGGCGCTTGCCGTTTCCGCGTAGGCAACGGCGCCCCGAACTGGCCGCGCTCCTTGTAGAAACGCATGACATGCCATGACGAAAAGTTACAGAATCTCCATTATCGGAGGCGGTTCGCTGGGAACTTCCTTCTTCAATTGCCTGGTCGAAGGAACGCGCCAGCGCGTCGGCAGAACCCTGGGCGTTACGCTGCATGACCCGCTTCCTTTAGGACCGGGGCTACCCTACCAGCAGGACAGCGATGCGGTTTTGCTGAACTCGCCGGCGGCCTATTCCTCCGCCATCGATGCAGACAAGGAACATTTCTGCAGATGGCTGGTGGAGCGAGGCTACGGCACATTGGAGCAGGTGCGGAGTCGATACTTCCCGCGCGCGGTGTACGGCGATTACCTGCGGGAATTGATGACCCATACGATAGCGCTTGCCGGCAAGCTTGGCATCGAAGTCGCTCACCGGGCTTTCGCGGCGGAATCGATCATGCATGCCGGCGACGGCTACCGGATCGGGGACTCGGGAGGACACGTCACCTATGCGGACCATGTGGTGTTGTGCGTGGGCAATCCGCCATCGGCCAGATTCGCTCATCTCCGGGGGCGGCCAGGCTTCTTTGACGACCCTTATCCCACCACCAAGCTCGCGCCGGCGATTTTGCCTCATCAGCGTGTGCTCGTTCTTGGCACGAGCCTCAGTTTCGTCGACGCCGCGCTGGCTTTGCACGAAGCGGGGCATCGCGGCCATATCCATGCGAGTTCCCGCTCCGGCAGGCTTCCGGTGGTCAAGGCAGACAGCTTGGCTTTGATGCGTTGCACGGAGTTCTCTCGGATGGCGGCGTCTACCGAGCCGGTGACGCTTGCCCGGCTGCGCGAAGCGGTCGCCGCCGAATATTTTCTGAACGGCGGCTCCGAAGCGGAACTGGCGGACGCCTTCCGCGATTGTTCTCAAGGCGCGCTGAACTATCTGAACGAAGAGATCGACGCGGCGACCCACCAGCCTCGCATCTGGTACTCGGTGGCGCTGGGCTTGATGACCTCGGTCGAGAATCTTTGGGGTCGGTTATCGGAACGGGAGCGCGCGGATTTCTCGGCGGAGTTCGATAGCAAATGGAAGATGCGGCGCATAAGTTTTCCGCTGGCGAATGCGAAAAAAATCAGGGAATTGCTGAGCTATGGAGATCTGAGCATTGCCGGGGGCTTTCGAAGCGTGAAGTACGACCAGGACCGCCACGTATTCGTTCTGAACGAGCAACATGGCGATGCGATTCACGAACGGGAATTCGATGCGGTGATCGACGCGACTGGGTTCGGCACCAGCGTGGCTGTCGGGCCGACGCCGCTTCTCGCCAGCATGCTCACGACGGGCATCGGCGTGGCGGATCCGCTAGGCGGACTCTGGGTCAATCAAGCCAGCGGACTCTTGGTGAACGCGGCCGGGAAAGACGAGCAGATCTCCGTCATTGGTACCTTGGCCTGCGGTGCCTATTTCTGGACCAACTCTCTTGACGTCAATGTCCGTATCGCGGCTCGGCAAGTCAATCGGCTGCTGGCCTTTCTGGATTATGCCCCGGCGGCATCCCGCGACAGACGTGCGGCCGCAGGTTCGGCGGTCTCGGACGATCGTCCATGAGCGATATCCCAACCCTCTTCGTGCAATGGCAAACCCTGTTGGCGACAGGCGGTCCCTACGTTGCTCGAATTGATCGCCGCGTGGGATGCGGCTATTTTCCTAGCCTTTTATCAACTACAAGGAGAGTTTCCATGTTTATGAATTGGACTGATTTGCTCGCCACCCTCAAGCGTTCCTACAAAAGTCTCGGCAACACCAACCCCAAGATGCTCGAAGCCTATCGCGGCCTCGCTGCCGCCCAGGGAAGCAACGGCGCGCTAGACGCGAAGACGCGTGAATTGATCGCGATGGCGGTGGCCATCACTACCCGTTGCGATGGCTGCATCTCCTCCCATGCCGCGGCGGCCGCCAAGGCGGGCGCGACCGAAGCGGAAATGAGTGATGCGTTGGGCGTCGCCATTGCCTTGAATGCCGGGGCCGCCTATGTGTATTCGCTGCGGGCCATGGAGGCGTATGGCGAACTGAAGGCCGGTTGACGCACGGGGACATCGTCCTTCGTTTTGCAGGATGTCCGGCGATCATCCCATGTCGTCGGAC
The DNA here is from genome assembly GCF_905220235.1 of Paraburkholderia sp. J41. Taxonomy (NCBI): domain Bacteria; kingdom Pseudomonadati; phylum Pseudomonadota; class Betaproteobacteria; order Burkholderiales; family Burkholderiaceae; genus Paraburkholderia; species Paraburkholderia sp. J41. The sequence goes on from NZ_CAJMZE010000049.1 coordinate 19,910, forward strand.
ATAGCTCCTCGATAGGTGTCCATCTTGACAAGACAAGGTTTCACACTGCCAAAGCTGACGGGCACGGACGGCGCACCCGAAGAATCAGACTTCGTCGCGAGTCATTGCTACAGTGGCTTGCGAGCGTCTCCCACGTTACCCGGCATGGAGGCGTGTGCGGAATCGCATTGGACGGCAAGGATACCGGTCGAGTCGGGCACCATGTCAAGTTGATACCGGCCCGATCGTTAAACAAATTGCTCGACAGGGAAGTTTGACGAGATTCGATTGACACGAACCAGTTCGGAGACCGGAAAGTCGATCAATGCGAGCGGCCGCTGAAAGGCAACTGATCGGTCCACATGGCGTTGCGGGCGATTGAGACTATCGCGAAGCGTCGCCGTGCCGGTTAGGGTAAGCTCCTGAGCCCTTGAGAAATTTTCGACGCGGTCGTGCGTAGGAGCGGGAAATACCGATGTACGGCTTCTTCGGTCGTCATCGTGGAGCTGAACCACGTCAGGCCCACCGAGCCGACGGCAACGCGTTTTTCGAGGATCGGGACCGCAAGCGATAACGACTCCGGCCGCAAACGTGGGTCGCGTAACGCGTAGCCTTTGTGCCGGACGGAAGTGAGGATTTCGTTGATGTGTGCCCGGTCTCCGGCCAGGAGATCGTCTTCGCGGGACGTTCGTTTCACCGCGTCGATCAATTCGTTCCGTTTGCTGGCTGTGCAGAACGCAAGGTATGCGCGGCCCATGGCATGACTGACCAGGCTCAACTGCATGCCCGCCTGCGAATGCAGAAACGACAGAGGCGAGGCGGGCGACGTCGTGTAGCACACGGACATCGCGGCCGGCCCCAATTGCACGCCGATCGAAATTGGCCAGAGAATCTCTTCCGTAAGTCGGTCGGCGATAGCCTTGGCCGCTTCCACCACCTTCGGCTCGCCCTGGTAGCCACTCGCCAGTTCCGTGACGGCCGAGGTCAGATAGTAGACGCCGTATTGCGCGCGCCGCACGATGCCTTCGTCCTGAAACGCCTGTAACAAGCGTGAGATTGTCGACTTGGCGAGCCCCGTTTCCTTATGCAGTACGTCGATCGTCGATTTGGGATGACGGTTGAGCGCACGTAACAGAAGAATCGATCTGCCGATCACACTCACAGGCGGCTTGCCGGTCATCGGTTCGTCCTTGTTTAGTACCGATCGCGTTTAACGGGGTGCCTGCCGCGTTTTACTACGAGACGCGAGGCAGGCGTGCAGGGACGCGCATGACCGTGAAAATACGCATGCCCGCCGCGCCGAGTCCCACGATACCGAGGCACACGGCCGGAAAAAACATCGCGAAGCTCGGTGCACCCAGCACTTTGGCGACGTATGGCATGGCAATTTGCGCGATGAACCCGCCGCTGCCGCCGTAGATGCACAGCGACGCGATGGCGGCAGCCGCCTTATAGCCTTCGAAGTAGCGCGACGGTAACGAAAGTATGCATGGGAACAGCAGCGAGATACAAGGCGTGCCGACGATCGTGGAGGCGATAACGACGGTCGGGTCGTGCGACACGGCGCTGATACTGAAACACAGCGCCCCGAGAAAGCCCGAGGTCATCGCCGCGAGTGTCGTGCGGTTGTCGGTGCTCAGTTTGCGGGGCACGACCATCAGCACGATGGCGGTCAGAATCCACGGCAGCATGCCGGCATAGCCGTTGTGCAGATCGGAAAGGCCGCGTGCCTTGAAGAGCGTCGGCGTCCAGTAGATGACGGCAACCAGTGCAGTGGCGACAGCGGTGTAAAAGAACGCGATCGCGAGAACGCGCGGATTGAAAATCGGCCCCAGATAGCTGTGCGTGCCGACCGCTTGGCTGGTCTTCTCGCGCTCGATTTGTTGCCGCAGAATGCGCGCGTCGGCCGGCGAGAGAAAGCGGCCCGAATCGGGATGATCGGGCAGCAGTTTCAGGATCACCGGCGCGAGGCACACGGCGATACCGCCCGTGACGATAAACACGAATTGCCAGCCTGCAAGGTTCATCAAGCCGTCGAGCGACAATAGCGCGCCGCCCAGACCGGACCCCGCCATGTTGCCGAGCGCGCTGCCCAAGGTCAGGAATGCGATGGCGCGCACCTGATAGCTGCGCGGCAGCCACACGGAGTAGTACATCACGATGCCGGGATACAAACCGGCTTCGGCCACGCCCACCAGAAGACGCAACGTGGCGAATGCGCCGCCGCTGTGGATGGTCGCCATCGCCATGGTGGCGCAACCCCATAGCGCCATCAGCGTGGCCATCCAGCGCCGCACGCCGACTTTGTAGCTCAGCAGCGTGCTCGGAATCTCGAAGACGAGCGAGCCGATGAAGAACAGCGACGCCGCCAGGCCGAATGCCGTTTCCCCAATGTGCAGTATATGCACCATCTGCAACTTGGCGAAGCTTACGTTCTGTTTGTCGATGATGGCGACCATGTAGATCAGCGCGGTCAGCCAGGAAATGCGGCGCATCACGATATCGGGGACGCGTGTGTCTGCGTTCGCGGCGACTTCGTCCTGGATCGCTTCCGGCATGCTGTCACACAGTGGTTTCATGTCTCTTTTCCGAATTCGTTTTTGACGGTCAAGATTGCTGCTACGCGTCTGCCGGGCGTCAGGCTGCCGATGAGCGGCAACTTGCGCGGGCGAACGGGTCGTCAGATGGCTTCCCGATATCGCGGTAGTGCCTGGCGACCGCACGGCCAGGGCGGGTGTCTCCTCTTCGGGTGTTGAAAGGCTAGCGTTGCGGACGCGTCCAGCACAATTCGGATTTGAGGCACTTTCCATTAAACGGAAACTAGCTAATTTCGAAGGTGCGATTCCTTCGCACACCACGCTGTGCGCTCACGCGACTGGGCGCACTGCCGAATCGTACCCTACGCGGCTGCGCCCGCGACGCACCAAAGCCTTGTCGATCAAGGTTTTGACGGGCGAAAGCGCGTTCACGAATGCGCTTCCCGTAGCGCGAGCGAAGGCGGCATCGGTATGTTTCAGCGCTTCCGTGAAGACCTGAAATCGACAGGAACGCGATAGCTAGAACTGCGAAATGTCGTTTTTTCAAACGGTCGTTGCGTTGACACTGCGCAAATGCGCCACCTACACTCGGCCCAACAAAAAACACCTCCTGGCATTGCGTTTCCCACCGGTTGAAACGCGCCACACGTATCGGGTTTGACTGACCGGCTTCACTTCGGCAGGCGTTCGTCGCGGCGCTTGCAGACCTTTCCCGCCGACCGGCGGATCATCTTTTGAGGACACTCGCATGACCACGAACGCCCCTTTGCTGGTGGAGCATTTCGACGATGGCGTCACGCTCTTCACGATCAATCGCGAATCGCGCCGCAACGCGATCTGCTCTCAAACCGCCATTGCGCTCCAACGCGAGTTCGCCGCGTTCGATCGCTCGGAGCAGCGGGTGGCTGTCATCACGGGCGCAGGGAACACGGCGTTTTCCGCGGGCGCGGACGTCAACGATCTACCGGAACTATGGCGCTGCATTCCAACCGTCGGTATCACGACGGAGAAGCCGGTCATCTGCGCCGTGTCCGGCTGGTGCGTGGGCGGTGGCTTTGTGCTGTCGATGATGAGCGATTTGATCGTGGCGTCGGAGGACGCGAAGTTCTATTACCCGGAAGCGCGGCTCGGCATCGCACAGGGCATGATCGCAGGACTCGCCGCGCGGATTCCGCTCAAGATCGCCATGGAAGTGATGTTGCTGGCGCGCGTTGTCGGGGCGCAGCGTGCTTACGACGCCGGCATCGTCAATCAGGTGGTGCCGGCGGGGCAGCATGTCGAAGCCGCGCTAGAAATGGCGCGAGATCTCGCCGGCATGGCGCCCATGGTGCACAAGTTGCTCAAGCGCTTCGTCACCGAAGACGTGCTCAAACGCGGCCCGACCGAGACGTTCGGCATCGCAAAGCGCGAGATGGAGGCGATTGCGCAAAGCGTCGACATCAAAGAAGGCTTCCTCGCCCATCAGGAAAAGCGCGCGCCGAAATTCATCGGCCGCTGATCTCCCCATTTTTCTTCTTGTCCGCTCGATGGCGACGCCATCGAGCGGGATCGCCCGTTCCTGGAGAAAACCAATGTTCAGTCAAATAGGTTATTCAGTCGAAAACGCCGTCGCCGTTATCACGCTCGATCGGCCCGAACGCTTGAACGCGCTCACCAAAGTGCTCGAAGCCGAATTGCGCGAGGCCATCGCGCGGGCCGACCGCGACGATACCGTGCGCGCGGTAGTGTTGACCGGCGCGGGGCGCGCATTCTGCGCCGGCATGGACATGGAGGAACTGGAGGTGCTGCCGCCGGGCGACATCCGCGAGCAGTCGTGGATGCGCGCCTACGACATGAACCGCCGCGCCGACTACCAGACCCGCTACTCGTATTTTCCCGCGCTGCGCAAGCCGATCATTGCCGCGCTCAACGGCGCGGCCGCCGGACTCGGACTCGTGATGGCGCTGTATTGCGACTTCCGTATCGCCTCGGAAAGCGCGGTATTCGCCACGGCGTTTGCGAAGCGCGGGCTGATCGCCGAACACGGCATAGCGTGGATTTTGCCGCGCGTGGTAGGTCACGCACACGCGATCGACCTGCTGATGACATCGCGCAAGATCGACGCCAACGAGGCGCTGGCGATGGGACTCGTCAGCCGCGTGGTCCCTGCGGGCGAATTGCTTTCAAAGGCATTGATGCTCGCACGTTCGCTGTGCGAGGACGTGTCGCCGCGCTCGGTGCGCGTGATGAAGCAGCAGCTTTGGGAAGCGCCGTATCAGTCGCTTGGCGAGGCGGTTGCGCTGGCCAATCGCGAGATGTTCGACAGTATCCAGAGCGACGATTTCCGCGAAGGCGTCGCGCACTTCATCGAAAAGCGCAAGCCGGCTTTCACCGGCGCGTGAGCGCAGTTTGGAGAACAACGACATGAACGACACATCGAACCCGCACGCACCGACGCGCGACACCTGGCTTGCGCGGCGCGAAACGTTGCAGTTTCGCGACCGGCTTTATATCGACGGGAAATGGACGCCTGCGATTTCGGGCGCGACGTTCGCCTGCATGAGTCCGATCGACGGCAGCAAACTTGCCGATATCGCCGCGGCGGGCGAGGCCGACGTCGATCTCGCCGTCGCGGCGGCGCGACGCGCGTACGAAAGCGGCGTGTGGTCGCGCAAAAGTCCGTCCGAGCGCAAGCAAGTGATGCTGGAGTTCGCGCGCCTGATTCGCGAGCACGCCGACGAACTGGCGCTGCTGGAAACGCTCGACATGGGCAAGCCGATCCGCTTCGCGCGCGCCATCGACATTCCGCTGGCCGCCGAGGCGATCGCCTGGAACGGCGAGGCGCTCGACAAGCTGTACGACCAGGTCGCGCCCAGCGCCGCTACCATGCAGACCACGATACGCCGCGAACCGGTGGGCGTGGTCGGCGCGGTCGTGCCGTGGAATTTTCCGCTGCTGATGGCGTCGTGGAAATTCGCGCCGGCGCTGGCGGTCGGCAACAGCGTGGTGCTCAAACCGGCGGAGCAGGCGTCGCTCAGCGCGCTGCGGGTGGCGGAACTGGCCACGACGGCGGGCATCCCGGACGGCGTATTCAACGTCGTGCCTGGACTGGGACATGTCGCGGGCAAGGCGTTGGGCCTGCACAGGGATGTCGATATGCTGAGTTTCACCGGCTCGAGCGAGGTCGGCAAATATTTTCTGGAGTACGCGGGCCGCTCGAACATGAAACAGGTATGGCTCGAATGCGGCGGCAAGAGCCCGAACATCGTGTTCGACGATGCCTACGATCTCGGCGCGAGCGCCAAAGCGGCCGCCATGGGCGTGTTTTTCAACGCAGGGCAGGTCTGCAATGCCGGCTCGCGGATTCTGGTTCAGGCGAGCATCCACGACGAATTCGTCGAGAAATTGAAAGCGGCCGCCATGCGCATGAAGCCTGCCGATCCACTAGATCCGGCAACGGTTCTGGGCGCGCTCGTGAGCGCGGAACAGCTCGATACGGTGGCCGGATTCGTCGATTTCGGCCAAACCGAAGGCGCGACCCTCGTGACCGGCGGCGAACGCGTGCAGCCGGTCGCGAGCGGCTGCTATCTCACGCCCGCGGTGTTCAGCGGCGTGACCAATACGATGCGTATCGCGCGCGAAGAAATTTTTGGCCCGGTCGCCGCCGTGCTGCGTTTCGACAGCGAAGAAGAGGCCGTGCAGATCGCCAACGATTCGATCTACGGATTGGCCGCGGGTGTCTGGACGCGAGACGTGTCGCGCGCGCATCGCATGAGCACGCGCCTGAAAGCGGGTGTGGTGTGGGTCAATTGCTATGACGTCGGCGATATGGCGGTGCCGTTCGGCGGCGTCAAGCAAACCGGGTTTGGCCGAGACCGTTCGCTGCATGCATTGGAAAAATACACGGTGCTCAAGTCGGTGATGATTAACTTCGCGTAACGCGCGGAGCGGGTAGCCAGCCATCTGCCGGATTAAAAAGCGCGTTCGCCGCATCGGTTGCGGCGAATGCGCTTCGTATTTTCACTCTGGCGCTTGATCGACTCGAAGTCAGAAGGTTTGACGAATGCCCATCGTCACGATGGTCTGCGTGTTCGAGGTCGAAGGCGTGGCGAAGGTGAGGGCGGCAACGGCGCGCTGCCCGGTCGAATCGATACCTGCCGCCTTCTGGTGCAACAGCATCAGGTACAGATCGGTGCGCTTGGAAAGAAAGTAGTCCGCGCCAAGATCCCACTGCTGATAGGAAGCGCCGCTCTGGCCTTCGTAGGCGCTCGCGCGCGTGTAAGCATAGGCGATGCCGAGAAAGAGCGCCGGCGTCGCCCAATACTTCACGCCGAGTTCGCCAGTGTTGAACGAGACGGTCTGGCCGCGCAAACCGGCCGGCACCGTTGCGCCGCTCAATGCGCTGCCGCCGATATCGTTGAACGAGGTGTGGACGTAATCGCCGTAAAGAATCGCCGATCCCAACGCATACGAACTGCCGACGCCGAAGTCCGAATACGACTTGGCCGACGCGTAACCGCTGAACACCGGACTGGTGATATTCGATGCGGTGGCGCTGCTGTTCGCGTTGGTGCCCCACAGCGACTGGTTCGGATTTTTCGCGAACATATAGGCCGCCGCGAGCGTAAATCCGCCGTAAGCATAGTTGAAGCCTGCCGACATGATTTCGTTCTGCGTGGCGTGCCCCGCGATGCCGCCGAAGCTGTAAGTGCCGCCGACCTGCAATCCGCGATATCGCGTGCTGGTGAACTTGATGGCGTTGTTGGCGCGCTCGGAGGCGTCGAGGTCGTCGACGCCGCCCGGGTGATCGCCGTTGCCGCTGCCGCGCGCGGCCCAGTCCGCGCCCGCCGCATAGGGATAGAGGAAACTCGACAGCGTGATGTACTGGCGGCCGAGCGTGACGGTGCCATACGGTGCTTGAACGCCGACGAACGCCTGACGCCCGAAGATCAGGCCGCCGTTCTGCAACGTGCCGTTGACGGTGCTGTAGCCGTTTTCCAGCGTGAAAATCGCTTTATAGCCACCGCCCAGGTCTTCCGCGCCGCTGAAGCCGATGCGCGGCGAGCCGTTGTTGCCGCTCGTCAGCGCGAATTGATTTTTACCGCCGGCATTCGAGGTCCATTTGAAACCGGCGTCCACCACGCCGTAAAGCGTCACCGTGCTTTGCGCGTGGGCGCTGACCGCGATGCCGAGGGCGGCACACGTCAACAGACTTTTTCTCATCGATGTCTCCAGGATTTTCCAGGCGAGGCCGCCTCATTATTGTGTTGGCTTTCCTGACAAACCACGGCGCTCGTCCGGATGTGGCGCGGCCTTGCGTACATCTCGCGATGCAGGCGGCGGACTCGCGAAGCTTCGAGACTGACCCGCGACTTTACCGGAGCTTGCCGGTTGCGTCGCGGACCGATCGCCGGGTTTATCGACGCTTTTTCGTCGATTTTTCGTCGCTTTGTCGTCGATAAGCGCTGTGTGTCAGGCCGGTTCGGCGATCGTGCGCGCGGCGTTCGACTTCTGGCCGCCGCGCAAAAATACGCGTCGCCCGGTTTCGCCGTAGATCGCGCGCTTCTCGTCGTCGTCGAGTTGAGCGGCCGCCGCCACCATGCGCGACACCATCTCCTTGTACGACCCCGACGACGTGCCGATGTCCGAACCCCACATGATTTGATGCGCGCCGAACATGTCGACCGCGCGCCGCAGGAACGGCGCGGCATCCACGCCCGATTCGCGCAGCACGTCGAGATTGATCGACGTGAACTTCAGGAATACGCTGGTCTGCCCGGCGAGTGCTTCATACCGCCTGTCGAGCCCGAAACCCGCCTGGACCACTTCGGGCTCCAGCATGTGATCGAGCACGATCGGCACGTCGGGATAGGCGCGCGATAATTCCAGCACGGTCGGGATGGCGTCGCCCGCGCCGCCGCGCGCGATGATTTCCAGATCCATCACGAGGCCGAACGCCTGCGCCACGTCCCACGTCTTCAGCGCCTGCGCGGAGTTGAGCCACGGCGTGGCGCCGTCGGTCTGGCGCAAACCGAACAGGCGCACGCCGGAAAGACCGTGGTGTTGTGCGCAATTGCGCACGAAATCCGGCGTTGCCGTGTCTTCGGCGTCCGGAATGATGACCGGCGTTAGCAGGTCCGGATAACGGTCGCACGAATCGAGGATGTAGCTGTTGTCGTAGCGATAGATCATGCGTTTCTGCACCGCGACCGCGCCCGCCACGTTCTCCTCCTGCATCCATTGGAGCATGCGCGAAGTGTCGGGCACTTCGTGCACCGGATGCGGGCCGTGATGACCGCCGGGAATGCCGACGGTGCCCGGCGGCCGTTTCGGGCTGTTCGGATTCGGGCCGATGGGATTGCGCGGATAGCGCGTCTGGTCGTCGGCGACCAGATGAGCGTGCGAGTCGAAGAAAACGGGCTTTTCGCTGTTCATGGTGGTGGTCTCGTGAAGTTTTCGTGTGCGTTTTATGCCTGGATCGCTGGCATGGCCGCCTGGAAAGCCTGCCAGTCGGCTTCGGCGGCGCGCCGCATGAAGCCCTGGTCGGAACTGACGATAAAGCCCGAAACACCGAGTTCGGCGAGCATCTTCACCTCCGCGGTGCTGCCGCTGTAAGCCCACAGCGGGCGGCCCGCGCCGCGCACGGCGGCAGCCAGGCGCTTGACCGTGTCGCGAACGCGCTCGTCGGAGGACGCCGTTGCGCCGAGTGCGGCAGTGAGGTCGCCGCGACCGAGAAAATACGCGTCGACGCCGTCGACCGCGAGAATCTCGTCGATGCGTTCGACCGCTTCGGCGTCTTCGAGCATCGCGACCACCACGGTTTTGCCGTCGCTTGCCGTCATGTGCTCGCTGAAGGTGTTGCGGCCGTAACGGCCGCTGCGGCCCGAACTGCTGAAACCGCGCCGGCCCGGACGGTAGCGCGCCGCGTCGGCGGCCGCGCGCGCGGCGGCGCCGCTGTCGATATGCGGCACCATCACGCCCGTCGCGCCGCAATCGAGCGCATTCTGAATGCCGTCGATGCCCGGCACCCGCACCATCGCGGGGACGCCTTGCACCTGCGACGCGAGCACGGCGAGATCGATCGCGCCTTTATCGAACGGCGCGTGTTCCGCGTCGATCACCACGAAATCGAGGCCCACCGCGCCGAGGATTTCGATGCCGTGCGGACTCGGCGTCTTGACGAAGGTGCCCATCAGCGGCTGCTGCCGGATCACGGACGCCCTGAAGTCGTTGCTTTGCATAAGCGGGTTTCTCCCTGGCGTGTCATGCGATCGATGGCTGCAATGCGCTCGGCATCGGATAATCGTCGGCGTTGCAGACGAGGCCGCGCTGCGAAAAATCCACGCGCGGCGGCGCGAAGATATCGACGAGTTGCGACGTGCCCGTGCCGATGCAACGGCTCGTATGAATGACCTTCGGCGGAATCACGATCAGCGACGGACTGTTCATTTCCACGTGATCGTCGGGATGCCACTGGTCCATGTCGGGCACCCACGGGTAGCGCAGGTGATGGATGTAGCTACCGTCGAGCGCGAGCGAACCCTGTTCGAAATCCTGATGCACGTGTGGCGTGAGTTTGTGGATATCGCGTGCGCCGACGCGCGGCAGGATCATGTTGACCATCAGCTTGCAGGTGCGGAACACGCGCATGTTGCTGTCGGGCTTGCGATGCGCTTCCAGCGCGTAGGTGCGCAGCCGGAAGCCGCCGACGGGGTCGGGCCAGGGCGCGAGCGGCGCGACGTCCGGGTTCGGCGTGGCGTAGGCCGCCGCGTTGCCGGCGAGCGCCAGCAGATCGGCGGCATCGGCAGAAAAGATCCGCACGACGTAGCCGGTGCCGTGCACCTCGATTTCGCTGCGGCCAGGCGGCAGAATGCTCAGGCTGTCGGTGACCGCTTCGACGCAATCCGCGCCTGCCCGCAGCGTGGCGCTCAGACCGCCTTGCGGCGGCACGATCAGCAGATACTCGTCGGGGTTGTCGCGCGTGAGCCGTGCGCCATCGGAAACGAGGCTCGTGCAGACGATAAAGTGCGTGCCGCGCGTGACCCAGCTGGCGGCGAGCGTATCGCCTTCGAGCGCGCGGGGCGGCGTCAGGTAGTTCCACGCCTTGGAAGCGGTTTGCGAGGCAAGCAGGCTCATTGCATCGCCCTCTCTTGGTTGGCCGAAGAATAGGGCGAAGCCTCCTGAGATGCGTTCGCGTTCGAGCTTGCGAGACCCATCAGTTCGCGTGCCTGCGCCACCGTGGCGACGTCGCCGCCGAGCAGATCGACGATCTGCGCCGCGCGTTCGACGAGCGCCGCGTTGCCGGGCGCCAGCACGCCGCGCCGCAGATACAGGTTGTCTTCCAGACCGACGCGCACGTTGCCGCCGAGCGTCACGGCTTGCGCGGCGATCGGGAACTGATCTTTCGACACGCCGAATGCCGACCACGGTGTCGGCAGCGTGTGCTGCGACATCATCAGGGCGAGGGTTTGCGGCGTGGCGGGCGCGCCCCACGACACGCCGAGGCAAAACTGGAACAGCGCGGGCGCCGGAATCTTGCCGGTGCTGATGAGATGCGTGGCAAGCCGCAGATCGCCGAGATCGAATACTTCGACTTCGGTGCGAACGCCGGTATCGTCGATCAGTTGCGCCATTTCGACGATATGCTCGGGCACGTTGATGAACGCGCCGTTGGGCTGGTTCATCGTCGTGATGTCGAGACTGCAAACGTCGGGGCGCAATTCCAGCACGTGTTCGACGCGAGCGCGCGGCGAAATGCTGGTGGAGCCGGGCGCGGCGATCTTCGGATTGCCGCGGTCGGGGATGAATTTTGCACCGGGGCCGGTCGTGAGATTGACGATGACGTCGATGTTCGCGTTGCGGATGCGTTCGACGACCTCAGCGTAGTACTTGTGTTCGAGACTCGCCTTGCCCGTGGCCGGGTCGCGCACGTGAATATGAACGACGGCGGCCCCCGCTTTGGCGGCCGCGACGGCTTCACGCGCGATTTCCTCCGGCGTGACCGGCACCGCGGGATTGATGTGCCGGGTGTTGGCCGCGCCAGTCAGCGCGCACGAGATGATGGTGGGTTTGCTCATACTGATTGAACTCCGATGTGTTGCGTGGACGATTCGTGCGCGCGGATTCGAGAGAGTGCGATCCGATCGTCGGAAGGCGCGCGATCTTCGATCCGCGCCTGTTGGTATTCGACGCTTTGCGCAGAGACATGGGGCGATATCGATGCCGTCGCGGTGTCATATCGGTCTCTGCCTTAATAGATAGGATTACGAATTAAAAGTGGAATGTCTCCTTCGATGCCGGGTCGTGATGCCCGCTTTCAGCCGCAGCGAAGTCGATGCGGCCGTCGCTGTTTCGCCAGTCTTGTCGTTGGCGCCTGGCGCTGTGGAAACCGGCGTCAGGGCTTGAGGCGCATCCTAAGACAAGCCCCCAGGCGCAGCAATTGGAATTCGTTTTAGTTTCCGTTCAATGGAAACTTCGCTTGCATGCGGGACGAAAGCTCAAGGCAAAAGGATCGCCGGACCGGCTGTGCGGCCGAACGGCCACAAGCGGTTGCGCTGCCGGGCAAAGGCAACGCGCGAGCGAGCAGGGAGGATGCGGGACGGGACTGCGGGGCCGCAGTCGCAAGGCGGTCGTGGCCGCGGCGCGGCCAGTTCGGGCTAGAGCCGGTCCGGTTGACCGCAAGCCGTATTGGCGGGCACCGCGACATCCATCATCTGAGGATAGGGCAGCGCGAGCGAGTTCATGATGCGCGCGTATTCTTCCTCGGTACGCCAGGCTATGCGGGGATTCCAGCGCTTCTCCTCGCCGATGCTCGACGAACACACGCCTCGGTAATCGTGCGCGGGATACACGATCGTCGCGTCGGGCAACCGGAACAGGCGGTTGACGATCGAATCCCACGAACGGCGCGCGTCGCCGCCCTGGAAGTCGGTGCGCCCGCTGCCACGGATCAGCAGCGCGTCGCCGGTGAATACCGCTGGCGACGTGTCGGCGTCGAGTACGAAACTGAACGACTCGTCGGTGTGGCCGGGCGTGTATATCGCGCGCAACGCGATGCCGTCGGCTCGAACGCGCTCGCCGTCGCTCAAGCGCTGGCTAACGCAGTGCGCCTGGGTTTGTTCGCCCATCAGCGTGGTGCAATGCACCGCGTCGCGCAGATCGCCAAGCGCCGTGATGTGGTCCGCGTGCGTATGCGTGTCGATCGCGTGCACGAGCTTCACGTTCAACTCTTCGATCAGCCGAAGATACTGGGCGAGGTGTTCCTTGACCGGATCGATGATGATCGCTTCGCCGCCCGGGCGCGATACGAGCAGGTAGGTGTACGTGCTGGACACGCGGTCGAAAAGCTGTTTGAGCATCATGTTGCCGGTTCCGTCGAGCGCGGCCGTTGCCGACCGTTGCGCACGCGCATGAGCGTGGCGTCGAGAAAAGATTCGTCGCGCGGGGATTTCACGCGGAGCCCGTCGCTATCGGCGCATCCTTTCGCGAACTCCATTCGCTCCACGATCCCGGATACAGCGCCGCGCCTCGAATACCGGCGATCTGCATCGCAAGCAGATTGTGGCAGGCAGTAACGCCCGAGCCGCATTGCGCGATCAGTGCCGCGCCGTCCGCGGTGCCGGCGATCGCGGCGATTTCGCGGTGCAGCGCATCGGGCGATTTGAACCGGCCATCGGCATCGAGGTTGTCGCGAAAGAAGCGATTGCGCGCATTCGGGATGTGTCCGCCGATGGCATCGAGTGTTTCGTTTTCGCCGCGAAAACGGTCCGCGGCGCGTGCGTCGATCACGACACGTTCGCCGCTGCCGATATTGGCGAGCACCGTAGCGAAATCGACCGTAGCAGCCAGCGGGGCGCGCAATGTGAAGTGTCCTCCGGCACATGTCTCGCCTGTGCCGCTTTCCAGCGGTTGACCGGCCGCGCGCCACGCGGGCAAGCCGCCGTCGAGCACCGCGACGTCGCGATGCCCGGCCCAGCGCGCGAGCCACCACAGTCGCGCCGCGAACATGCCGGCGGCGCTGTCGTAACAGACGATCTGCGTGGCGTCGCTGGCGCCCGCGCGCGCCAGTGCGGTGGCAAACTGCTCGCGATCGGGCAGCGGATGCCGGCCGTTCTGGCCGTTTTTCGGGCCGCTCAAATCGGCTTCGAGATGCAGATAAGCTGCGCCCGGCACGTGCGCGTCGCGATACATCGCCACACCCGCGGCGGGATTGGCGAGATCGAAACTGCAATCGCATACCAGCACATCGGCGGATGGGTCGTTCAACAGCGATGCAAGCTGCGCTGGGGAGATAAGCGTGTCGTAAGGCATGGATTTTCCCTTCAGGCATGAATGGGCCGTCGTGCGATCCGGGCGGTCCGGATCGCGCGACAGCGAACAAAACAGGAGCGGGCGCAGGACCGGCGACGCCTAGGCTCGCGAGGATGGATCAGCGCGCCGCCGTGCCGGCGCGCGCTGGGGGCGAGCGGTCGCCGTCGCGGGCGCGTCCAGTGTCTGGAGCGCGCGTTTCACGCCTTCGCCGAAGCGCGCCAGGTGGTCGTGAACCGTCGCGGGCTGTGCCGACACTACGCGCCAGATGCACGGCCGCGGCGAAAAGTCTTCGAGTTCGACCGGCTGTAGCGCGTCCCGGTATCGGCTCGACGCGAGCATGCACGCCGGTACGAAGCCCAGCCCGACGCCCTGAGCGACGAGTCCGAGCTTTTGCTCCGTGCCGAACGCGCCAATTGCCACTTGCAGGGACATGCCGCGATCGCGTAGCGCATGGTGAAGGCCTTCGCGAAAGCCGCAGCCTTCCGGATTCAACACCCAGTTCATCCGTCCGAGGTCGGTCAGGTTCAATCGGCCAGCCGGCACGACGCCCTTGCGGCCGACCACGACCATGCGCAGTTCGTCGATCCTGGTCGCGGAAAGCTTGCGCGAAAACTTTACGTCGCCTGGCAAAACGACGATTGCGCCGTCCACTTCGTCGTTTTCGAGTTGCGCGATCATCTCGGTGCTCCAGCCCGACGCGATCTCGATCGACAAGCCCGGCGCCTCTTCCATCATGAAAGGCATGGTGTCGAGCAAGGCGATTTCGGCGATGACTTCCGCAACGCCGATGCGCATCGAGTCCGCCGCGACCGGTTCGCCGCGTACTACATGCGCGATCGACGCGACCTCCCGCAGCACCGCTTCGCAACGCTCGAATACGCGTCGGCCGATGGGTGTGGGGCGTGGCGGTTTCGTCTGCCGGTCGAGCAGATCGACGCCTAGATCGCGCTCGAGATTCTGCACCCGGCGGCTGATGCGCGGCTGCCGGGTCAATAGCGCCTCGGCGGCGCCGGTGACGGATTCGTGGCGAACCACGGCAACGAACGCGTTGATGTCTTCGAGTTTCATTCCAGGACACGGATTTCGGTGTGGACGGCCTTGGCGTACGACGCTGAATGGCCTATTCGGAAGAACAATAGCGCAAGCGCGATGATTAGTCACTATCGGAATAAAGATTTGCAACATCATCCAATAAAGGGATAAAGTTGCGCCGTGGTCGGTGGCCTTTGAGTGTGTGTCTCGCACGTTGCCCGCAAGGCCACGATCGCAATCCACTCACAAGCACACATGGAGCTACACGGATGACTTCGCACTACTACGACAAGGATGACGCCACCCATCGCATGGAGATTGCCAAGCTCGCACCGGAGGATTTCAAGGCGTGGGCGAACCTGAACAACATCGTGAGCCGCGAAAATGGCGCGATTCCGCTCAAATATCGCGAGCTGATCGCGATTGCGGTGGCTCATTCAACGGGTTGCCCGTACTGCATCGAGTCACATGCGAAGAAGGGCAAGGCGGCCGGTGTGACGAAGGCGGAGATGGGCGAGGCGGTCATGCTGGCCGCGGCGTTGTGCGCAGGCGCGGCTGCGGCGCACGGCGGGCTGGCGATGAAGTTTTTCGACGCAGCTTAAGTTGGGGTGAATTACAGGGCGGTGCTTGAGCGGTCACAGTTGCAAACTGTTCTCTCAGCCTGCCCGGCTCCACGAGGCGGCTGGCCGGAAGGAAGAGTGGTTCGAAGTGGTCCACTCCGAAAAGCATCGACTACTCGTTGGTGCATGACTCCGACGGCCGGGTAAGGCGGATTCATCCAACTACGAAGCGAAGCACAAGGAAACCTGCGAAATCCCCCGTCACCTCGTCAACATCGAGAGCCCGATTTTCCACCGGTAGATGCGCTCGAAGACTGCGACCCATTCAGTAGCTTCCATTTCCAGCTACGTGAAAAAGAGGCCGCCGGTCGCTCCGATGGCCCTCAAAGACACGCGACGCTCCGCCGTTTCAGAGTGCCGCTGTGTAGAGGAGGTAATCTGAAATCCTGCTGTGGCAGAAACACCCGCTAAAAGGTCAACAATTGTAAAATGAATAATATGTGAGACAGTGACCACAGAAAATACAGGGGAGCAAAACGATGGAATGGCGTCTGCGACGACCGGATACGCCAGGTTGGTACTGGCTCCATGTGGACAATCAGATAGAGGTCGTGAAGGTTTTCGAATATGCAGTCAAGCTGGGCAATCCTTCAGAGCTCGAGGTGGCAAGGGCTGGCTACCACTTTACCAACCCGATCTCCGACGCCAGATTCAGGCGGGCTCTCTGGGCCGGGCCGATCAGGCCGCCGGCTGCCGACAGACCGGTCCTCGCCCTGGTTGCTCGGCGTCCCTGAACAAAAAAGGCCGCAGAACACAATCTGCGGCCCGGGGGAATCGCGCCATGGGG
>NZ_CAJMZE010000050.1:0-34416 GCF_905220235.1 Paraburkholderia sp. J41
TCGGCGGTCGGCGGTCGGCGGTCGGCGGTCGGCGGTCGGCGGTGGGCGGCGTATCGCGTCGCACGACGGCATGCCGCACCGGCCGCCAGCGCGCCCCGGCCGTCCAGGCGCCGAAGTACAATGCGCACCATGCCCGCCGACCGACTCCACCTGCTCATCCCGTTCGCCCTGCCCTCCGCGGCCATCGCCTCGACCGCGCTCGCGGGCCTCGACTACCCGGCGCTCGCGAAGCTCGTGGCGCGCGCGACGCTCGGCGAACAGGTGATCGGCGAAGATTTCCAGCGCACGCTGCCGCACGAGCGCTGGGTCGCGCGCCAGTTCGGCGTACCCGTCGGCCCGGCGAGTCCCGCCAACGCCGCCGACGACGAAGCGCCACTCGCGCCGTACATGCTGCTCGCCGACGGCGGCGCGCCCGGCGAATCCACGTGGGCCTGCATCCAGCCCGTACACGTGCGCATCGCCCACGATCATCTCGTGCTGATCGACCCGGCCGCGCTCGAACTCGCCGACAGCGACGCCGCCGCGCTTTGCGAAGTCGCGAAACCGCTGTTCGAGGAAATGGGCGTGCGCATGGTCGCGCCCACGCCGCAACGCTGGTACGTGTCGAGCGACGCGTTCGGCACGCTCGCGGGCGCTTCGCCGTTGCGCGCGAGCGGCCGCAACATCGAGATCTGGCTGCCGCACGAGGCGCATTCCGGCCAACGCTCGCGCGCGTGGATGAAAGTGCAGAACGAAGTGCAGATGGCGTGGTTCGAGCATCCCGTCAACGTCGCGCGCGAGGCGCGCGGTCTGCCCGCCGTCAACTCGATCTGGTTCCACGCCCAGGGCGCGCTGCGCGCCGTCGCGAGCCCGTTCGCGCGCGTGCGCTCGGACGCGGCCGCCACGCGCGGCCTCGCGCTCGCCGCCGGAACCGAGGTGGGCGCCGCGCCGCAAACGTGGCAAACGCTGGCCCAAACGCGGCAAACGCCGGCCGATCCGCTGGCCGATTCCCTGGCCAAATCGGGCGAGCGCGCGAGCGGTCCGAGCGCGGCGGGCCCGACGCTCGTCGAACTCGACCCGTTTTCGGCCGCGTTCATCCAGCAGGACTGGGGCCGCTGGAACGCCGCGTTCGCGCAACTCGAGCGCGACTGGTTTTCGCCGGCGCTCGCGGCGCTCGAAGCGGGCGCGCTCGGCGCGCTCGACCTCACGCTGTGCGGCGACACCGGCTCGGTCACGCTGTCCGTCACGCGCGGCGACCTGCGTAAATTCTGGCGACGCCGGCCGTTCGCGTCGCTTTTCATCGAATAAGCCCTCAGCATGACTTCTTTCTTCCGCCGTCCAGCATGACCCGAATCGTCACCCGCGCCTGCTCTCCCGCCGACACCGAAGCGCTCGTGCGCCACGGCCTGCATCCCGTGCTGGCCCGCCTCTACGCCGCGCGCGGCATTTGCCGGCCCGACGAGATCGAAACCGGCCTCGCGCGGCTGCATCCGCCCGCCGGCATGAAGGGCCTCGAAGACGCCGCCGTGCTGCTCGCCGACGCGCTCGAAGCCGAGTGCCGCATGCTGGTGGTCGCCGACTACGACTGCGACGGCGCCACCGCCTGCGCCGTGGCCGTGCGCGGCCTGCGCATGTTCGGCGCGCAGATCGACTATCTCGTGCCCAACCGCTTCGAGTACGGCTACGGCCTCACGCCGGAGATCGTCGCGCTCGCCGCCCAGCGCAAAGGCGGCCCGCCCGACGTGCTGATTACGGTGGACAACGGCATCGCCAGCGTGGAAGGCGTGCAAGCGGCCAACGAACTCGGCATCGAAGTGCTCGTCACCGACCATCATTTGCCCGGCGACACGCTCCCCGACGCGCGCGCCATCGTCAATCCGAACCAGCCGGGCTGCGAGTTTCCGAGCAAGTGCATCGCGGGCGTGGGCGTGATGTTCTATACGCTGCTCGCGCTGCGCGCCGAGTTGCGCAAGCGCGGCGCGTTCGCCGGCGGCAAGCCCGAGCCGCGTCTGGACGGCCTGCTCGATCTGGTCGCGCTCGGCACCGTCGCCGACGTCGTGAAGCTCGACTGCAACAACCGCGTGCTGGTCGCGCAGGGCTTGCAGCGCATTCGCAACGGCCGCATGCAGCCCGGCATCGCCGCCCTCTTTCGCGCCGCCGCCCGCGACGCGAGAAGCGCTTCGGGTTTCGATCTGGGCTTCGCGCTCGGGCCGCGCCTGAACGCGGCGGGCCGGCTTTCCGATATGTCGCTCGGCATCGAATGCCTGACCACCGACGACGTGGGCCGCGCGTGGGAACTCGCGCAGCAGCTCGACGGCATGAACCGCGAACGCCGCGAAATCGAGGCGGGCATGCAACAGCAGGCGCTCGCCGATCTCGCCGACATCGACCCGCAAGGCAAGGCCACGCTCACGCTGTTCAACGAAGGCTGGCATCAGGGCGTGATCGGCATCGTCGCGGGGCGGCTCAAGGAGAAGTTCCACCGCCCGTCCTTCACCTTCGCGCCCGCCGACGACGACGGCGCGCTCGTCAAAGGCTCGGGCCGTTCGATCCCCGGTTTCCATCTGCGCGACGCCGTCGATCTCATCAGCAAGCGGGAGCCGGGGCTGATCCACAAGTTCGGCGGCCACGCGATGGCCGCGGGCATGACGATCGCCGCCGCCGAGGTGCCGCGCTTCGCCGCCGCGTTCGAGCGCGTGGGCCGCGAATGGCTCACGGAAGAAGCGCTCGCGCGCACCGTCGAAACCGACGGCGATCTGGAAGACGCGTGGTTTACGCCCGAATTCGTGGAAATGCTCGACGCGGCGGTGTGGGGCCAGGGCTTCCCGGCGCCCGTGTTCGCGGGCGAATTCGAAGTGGCCTCGCAGGCGCTCGTCAAGGACAAGCATCTCAAGCTGCAACTGCTGCGCGGCCGCCAGCGCTTCAACGCCATCTGGTTCAACCACACCGAGTCGTTGCCGCAGCGCACGACCATCGCGTACCGGCTCGTGCGCGATACGTGGAACGGCGTGTCGCGCGTGCAGCTCGTCGTGGAGCACGCGGTGCACTGAGCGCGCACCGGGCACGGCCCCGGGGCGCGCCGGCACGCGGCCGCGCGCCCTTGATGCAGGGGCAATCGGCTATAATTCAATGTTTTACACGCCGGATCACGATACAAATGGAAGCGGAACGTCTCAACGCGATCGAAGCCCTTTTGGCGGACCTGCGCACGCGCGCGGGCGAGCTACGGGGGTATCTTTGACTACGACGTAAAAGCCCGACGGCTCGTCGAAGTCAACAGCGAACTCGAAGACCCCAACGTCTGGAACGACTCCAAACACGCCCAGGGTCTCGGCAAGGAAAAGAAGTTGCTCGAAGGCGTCGTGCATGTGCTCGACGGCATCGAGAACGACACGCGCGACACGCAGGACCTCTTCGAGATGGCGCGCGAGGAAGGCGACGACGACACGCTCGTTTCCATCGAAGCCGACGCCAAGGCGATCGAAGCGCGCGTCGCCGACGTCGAATTCCGCCGCATGTTCGCGAATCCGGCCGATCCGAACAACGCGTTCATCGACATCCAGGCGGGCGCGGGCGGCACGGAAGCCTGCGACTGGGCGTCCATGCTGCTGCGCCAGTACGTGCGCTATTGCGAGCGCAAGGGCTTCAAGACCGAAGTGCTCGAAGAGTCCGAAGGCGACGTGGCCGGCATCAAGAGCGCGACGATCAAGGTCGAGGGCGAATACGCCTACGGCTTCCTGCGCACCGAAACCGGCATTCACCGCCTCGTGCGCAAGTCGCCGTTCGATTCGTCGGGCGGGCGTCATACGTCGTTCTCGTCGGTGTTCGTGTATCCGGAAATCGACGAATCGTTCGAGATCGAAGTCAATCCGGCCGATCTGCGCATCGACACTTACCGCGCGTCGGGCGCGGGCGGTCAGCACATCAACAAGACCGACTCCGCCGTGCGTATCACGCACATCCCGTCGGGCATCGTCGTGCAGTGCCAGAACGACCGCTCGCAGCACCGCAACCGCGCCGAAGCCATGGCCATGCTCAAATCGCGCCTGTACGAAGCCGAAATGCGCAAGCGTCAGTCGGAGCAGGACAAGCTCGAAGCGGGCAAGTCGGACGTGGGCTGGGGCCACCAGATCCGCTCCTACGTGCTCGACAACAGCCGCATCAAGGACTTGCGCACCAACGTCGAAATCAGCAACACCAAGGCCGTGCTCGACGGCGATCTCGACGACTTCATCAGCGCAAGCCTGAAACAAGGCGTGTAACGCCGCCGGGCGGCCGCCGCCCGCGGCGCGCCGCTGAAACTTCGCGCGCGCCTTTGCGCCGACCGGCACGAAGGCCGTGCGAAGAAGCGCAATCCGCCTGCCGCGCGCACGGCGCGCCGCGTCCCGGCCGCCCTGCCCGGCGCCGCGCCGCACGCGAATAACGAACACGCCGCGAACACCGCAAAGAACCGCGATCAAAGAACACCGACCCATCATGACCGAATCGACCCAGCCGAACGCGCCCAGCAGCGCGCCCGAGATCGACGACAACCAGATCATCGCCGAGCGCCGCGAAAAGCTGCGCGCGCTGCGCGAGGCGGGTGTCGCGTATCCGAACGACTTCCGCCCGACGCACCACGCCGCCGACCTGCAACGCGACTACGCCGACACCGGCAAGGACGCGCTCGAAGCAAATCCGCTCGAAGTCGCGCTCGCCGGCCGCATGATGCTCAAGCGCGTGATGGGCAAGGCGAGCTTCGCGACCGTGCGCGACGGCTCGGGCCAGATCCAGTTCTTCATCACGCCCGCCGACGTGGGCGAAGCGACCTACGACGCGTTCAAGAAATGGGATCTGGGCGATATCGTCGCCGCGAAGGGCGTGCTGTTTCGCACCAACAAGGGCGAGCTTTCGGTGCGCTGCATGGAGCTGCGCCTGCTTTCCAAGGCATTGCGCCCGCTGCCGGACAAGTTCCACGGTCTCGCCGACCAGGAAATGCGTTATCGCCAGCGTTACGTCGATCTGATCGTCACGCCGGAAGCGCGCAAGACGTTCCAGGCGCGCACGGCCGCGATCTCGTCGGTGCGCCGTTTCATGGCCGAGGCCAACTTCATGGAAGTCGAGACGCCGATGCTGCACCCGATTCCGGGCGGCGCGGCGGCCAAGCCGTTCGTCACGCATCACAATGCGCTCGACATGCAGATGTTCATGCGCATCGCGCCCGAGCTGTATCTGAAGCGCCTGATCGTGGGCGGCTTCGAGCGCGTGTTCGAAATCAACCGGAATTTCCGTAACGAAGGCGTTTCGCCGCGTCACAACCCGGAATTCACGATGATGGAGTTCTACGCCGCGTACACCGACTACGCCTGGCTCATGGACTTCACCGAGCAACTGATCCGCCAGGCCGCCATCGACGCGACCGGCAGCGCCGTGCTCTCGTATCAGGGCCGCGAACTCGATCTCTCGAAGCCGTTCCACCGCTTGACGATCGTGCAAGCCATCCAGAAGTACGCGCCGCAATACACGACCGGGCAACTCGCCGACGCCGCGTTCCTGCGCACGGAGCTGAAGAAGTTCGGCGTGGATACGAACCAGCCGGCGTTCCTCAACGCGGGCGTGGGCTCGCTGCAACTCGCGCTGTTCGAGGAGACGGCCGAGTCGCAGCTTTGGGAGCCGACCTACATCATCGACTACCCGGTCGAAGTCTCGCCGCTCGCGCGCGCCTCGGACACGGCGCCGGGCATCACCGAGCGCTTCGAACTCTTCATCACGGGCCGCGAGATCGCCAACGGCTTCTCGGAGCTGAACGACCCCGAAGATCAGGCCGCGCGCTTCAAGAAGCAGGTCGAGCAGAAAGACGCCGGCGACGAGGAAGCGATGTTCTACGACGCGGACTACATTCGTGCGCTCGAATACGGCATGCCCCCGACGGGCGGCTGCGGCATCGGCATCGACCGTCTCATCATGCTGCTGACCGATAGCGCCAGCATTCGCGACGTGATTCTCTTCCCGCACCTGCGTCGCGAAGATTAAGGCTTACGCCCGGCGCTGACGTCGGTTCGCGCCACGAAAAAGGCGCATGCGGTTTCGGCCGCATGCGCCTTTTTTTGTTCTGTCGATAGTTCGACGACCGCTTCCAGCCCCGCCTACAGCCCGCCCCGCTTCCCGTTACACCCCATTTTTTGGCCCATTTCGTTGCTCACGAAATCGGCAAATTTGTAACGCCAGGTAAAATCCGCACGCGTTCCGAGCGTCGCGCTTGGGTATGCGGATTGCGCAACCTTGGAAAACCGCGCCGTGCAATGCTGCGCGAGGATTCGGCCCGTCGAGGGCGGAAATAGAGCACGGCGGGATAGCACGAGTTACATCTTGAAACGCCGTAAGAACCAGATTGGCTCACACTCGAAAGCATCAAAACGCCGACTCTGCAAAAGACGGAGCACATCATGAACACATCTGACACCACGCAAAAACGTCGTCTCCATCCGCTGATCGCCACGGCGGCGGGCGCCGTCATCGTCGCCAGCCTTGCCGCCACGGCGGCCATCACCGGCGTGTTTCCGCACGCTTCGAGCCAGTCGGAGCAAACGTCGCAGGTCCAGACCGGGCAGGCCACGGCGGCCACGAACGCGCCCGGCGCGGTCGTCGATTCGACTCAGCCGACCCAACCCTATGCGCAGAACGCGCCCGCGCCGCAACCGACGCCCGCTCAGGCCGCCGCCGCGCAGCAATACGCCCAGCAGCAACAGCAGCAGCCGCAGCCGCCCGCGCAAGCACAGCAATACGCGCAGGAACCGCAGCCGCAGCAGCCCGCGTGCAGCACCTGCGGCACGGTCGTGGCGGTTTCGGCGGTGCGGCATGAAGGGCACGGCACCGGTATCGGCGCCGTGGGCGGCGCGGTGGCCGGCGGCGTGGTGGGCAACCAGTTCGGCGGCGGCGGCGGCCGCACGGCCATGACGCTGCTCGGCGCGCTCGGCGGCGGTCTGGCCGGCAACTCGGTCGAAAAGCATCTGCGCAGCACCACGAGCTATTCGGTGCGCGTGCATATGGAAAACGGCAAGACGCGCTACTTCACGTATCGCGAGCCGCCGCCGTTCCAGCAGGGCCAGCACGTGCGGATCGAGAACGGCACGCTGGTCGCGGCTTGATTCCCTGCCCGGCTCCCTGCATCGTCGGGTAAAAAGCAAAAAGGCGATTCGCACTCGAGCGAATCGCCTTTTTTTACGTCTGCGCGTGGGTTCGGGCTACGAACCCCTCGCGAGTCAGTACTCCGCTTCGGAGATCCACGCGGCCTGAATCGCCTCGAGAATCTTTTCGTTCGAACGTTCGGGGTCGTCGTCGAAACCCTCCAGCTCGGTGATCCAGCGGTGCAGATCGGTGAAGCGCACATATTGCGGATCGACGTCCGGATGGGTGTCGGTCAACGCGATCGCGACGTCCTGCGTATCGGTCCATTTCATGGCAGCGCGCTCCTCTCAGTGGCTCAGTGGTTTTCCTTCGCGTGGTTGATCGAGTAACGCGGGATCTCGACCACCAGATCGTCGTTTTCGGGCACGAGTGCCTGGCACGACAGCCGCGACGTCGGTTCGAGACCCCACGCCTTGTCCAGCAGATCGTCCTCGTCTTCTTCCGAAGGCGTGAGCGCATCGAAGCCCTCGCGCACGATCACGTGACAGGTCGTGCAGGCGCACGACTTCTCGCATGCGTGCTCGATTTCGATGCCGTGTTCCAGCAGCGCATCGCACACGCTCTCGCCCGGCTTGGCGTCGATGACCGCGCCTTCAGGGCACAGTTCGACATGGGGCAGCACCACGATTTGAGGCATTGTGATTTCCGTATCCAATAACTTTCATACCGGGCGCATGCCCGCCGGTGACGGCGGCATGCGCTCCATTCTACTGGCGTCGCGCGCTTTGCTGCATCGGGAAAGCACGCACGCCCGAACGCGCCGCTCGACGTTGGCACGAGCGGCGCGTCGGCCGTTCATCAACCGATCTCGTCCAGCTTCTTGCCCGCCAACGCGCGCTTGATGCCCTTGTCCATGCGGCGCGCGGCGAATTCGTCGGTGCCTTCGGAAAGCGCTTTGGTCGCGGCTTCGATCGCATCGGTGTCGTCGCTTTGCGCCACGGCGGCCAGCGCCGCGATCAGCGTGTCGAGCTGCGCCCGCTCGGTCGCGTCGAGCAATTCGCCGTCGGCGCCAAGCGCCGCGTGCGTCGCTTCGATCAGGCGCTGCGCTTCGACCTGCGCTTCGCGCAGCGCGCGCGCGCGCATGTCGACTTCGGCGGTCTTGAAGCTGTCTTCGAGCATGCGCGCCACGTCGTCGTCGGCGAGACCGTAGGACGGCTTCACCACCACCGACGCCTCCACGCCCGAGAGCTGCTCGCGCGCGAACACGGATAGCAAACCATCGGCGTCGACCTGATACGTCACGCGAATGCGCGCCGCGCCCGCCGCCATCGGCGGAATGCCGCGCAGCTCGAAACGCGCGAGCGAGCGGCAATCGGCAACGAGTTCGCGCTCGCCTTGCACGACGTGGATGGCCATGGCCGTCTGGCCGTCCTTGAACGTCGTGAAGTCCTGCGCGCGCGCGACCGGAATGGTCGAATTGCGCGGAATGATTTTTTCGACGAGACCGCCCATCGTTTCCACACCGAGCGAAAGCGGAATGACGTCGAGCAGCAGCCAGTCGTCCTCGCCGCCGCGGTTGCCCGCAAGCAGGTCGGCCTGGATCGCGGCGCCGAGCGCGACGACCTGATCGGGGTCCAGATTGGTGAGCGGCGCCTGGCCGAAAAACTGCTCCACGGCGCGGCGAATCACGGGCATGCGCGTCGCGCCGCCCACGAGAACCACGCCCTTCACGTCCTTCGCGGTCACTTTGGCGTCGCGCAGCGCCTTTTTCGTCGGCGTGAGCGTGCGTTGCACGAGCGTTTGCGTGAGCGCCTCGAAACGGGCTTCGTCGATCGTCAGCGCGATGCGCGCGCCGTTCGAGAGCGTGACGTCGATACGCGCTTGCGGCGCCGACGAAAGCGCTTCCTTCGCGTCGCGCGCGTGGTCGAGCACGAGGCGCACGTCCTCGGGCGCGAGCGCGGCACGCGCGACGCCCGCCTGTTCGAGCACGTGGTCGAACAGCGCGTGATCGAAATCGTCGCCGCCGAGCGCGGAGTCGCCGCCCGCCGCGAGCACTTCGAACACGCCCTTGGTGAGCTTGAGAATGGAGAGATCGAACGTGCCGCCGCCGAGGTCGTACACGGCGTAGAGGCCTTCGGCACCGTTGTCGAGGCCGTAGGCGATCGCGGCCGCCGTCGGCTCGTTCAAGAGCCGCAGCACGTTCAGGCCCGCGAGGCGCGCGGCGTCCTTGGTCGCCTGGCGCTGCGCTTCGTCGAAATACGCGGGCACGGTAATCACGGCGCCCACGAGTTCGTCGCCGAGCGTGTCTTCCGCGCGATAACGCAGCGTGGCGAGGATTTCCGCCGAGACTTCGACGGGGCTTTTCACGCCGTCGACCGTCCGGATCTGCACCATGCCCGGCGCGTCGACGAATTCGTAGGGCGCGTTGGCCGCGCCTTCGACTTCGGCCTTGCCGCGGCCCATGAAACGCTTGACGGAGACGATCGTGTTGCGCGGATCGGTGGCCGCCTCCGCCTTGGCCGCGCGGCCGATGCGGCGTCCGCCGTTCGGCAGATAGCGCACGACCGAAGGCAGCAGCACGTCGCCGTGTTCGTCGGGCAGCACGTCGGGCACGCCGCTGCGCACCGCCGCGACCAGCGAATTCGTGGTGCCGAGGTCGATGCCGACCGCGAGCCGCCGCTGATGCGGCGCCGGCGCCATGCCGGGTTCGGAGATTTGCAGTAAGGCCATCTGTCTGATCTGCTGGTTAACTGTGGGCTCGAAGCCCTGGGTCTGGATGGCGACGCGGCCGTCAGCCTTCGAGGCGCTCGATCTGCGTGTCGATCTCGCTCGCCACACGCTCGATGAACATGAGCTGGCGCACGGCTTCGGCGGCGGGCTGATTCGAGCCGCTGCCGAGCAGCGCCGCGAGCTTCGCGAAGCGCACGCGCTCGTCGTCGCGCAGCTCGCCCGCCAGCGCGTCGAGCGCATCGACGTTCTTCGCGCTCACCGCGTCTTCGATCGACTCGCGCCATTCCATTTGCTGCATGAGGAACGCCGGTTCCATCGCCGTATTGTTCTCCGCGCCCACGTCGATGCCGCGCAGGTGCAGCAAATATTTCGCGCGCTCGAGCGGGTCGCGCAGCGTCTGATACGCCTCGTTCGTGCGCGTCGCCCATTGCATGGCGATGCGCTTTTGCGCCTCGCCGGCCGCTGCGAAGCGGTCTGGGTGAACCTGCGCCTGCACCGTGCGGTACGCGTGATCGAGCGCATCGCCGTCGATCTCGAACTGCTCCGGCAGGCCGAACAGCACGAAGTGGCTGTCGGACAGAGAACCGGACAGAGAACCGGACGGCGAACCGGACGGCGCGGCGGGCGTGGAAGGCGTGCTCATGATGAATGGGATTCTGGGGGACGTCGGGCAGCTCGTCTGCGGAGCCATCAAAATCAAAAAGGCGGCACAGGCCGCCTTTTCACCGCTTGTCGCGGGATCAAACGCGGAAGGACTCGCCGCAGCCGCACTCGTCCTTCACATTCGGGTTGTTGAACCGGAAGCCTTCGTTCAGGCCTTCGCGCACGAAGTCGAGCTGCGTGCCGTCGATATAGGCGAGGCTTTTCGGATCGACGACCACCTTCACGCCATGGCTCTCGAACACGTTGTCCTCGGCCGCGAGGTCATCGACGTATTCGAGCTTGTACGCGAGGCCCGAGCAGCCCGTCGTACGCACGCCGAGGCGCAGGCCCACGCCCTTGCCGCGACGGGTCAGGTACTTCTGCACGTGCTGTGCCGCTTTTTCAGTCAACGTAATTGCCATAGCGTCTTCGCCGCGCTCCGTCGCGCGCGGGACCGGCCAATCGCCTTCCCCGCGCCACGGCGCAACCCTGCTGCATCCAAAATCGTTAATCCCGCGGCGCTGCCGGTCAGAACCGGATCAGCGCCCACCTGCGGCTCCTGCTCAAGCCGCGTCGGCCTTCGCTTCCGTCGTGTGACGCTGACGATAGTCGGCGACCGCTGCCTTGATCGCGTCTTCCGCCAGGATCGAGCAGTGGATCTTCACCGGCGGCAGCGCCAGTTCCTCGGCGATCTGCGTATTCTTGATCGAAAGCGCCTGGTCGAGCGTCTTGCCCTTGACCCATTCGGTCACGAGCGAGCTCGACGCGATCGCCGAACCGCAGCCGTAGGTCTTGAACTTGGCGTCTTCGATCACGCCGTCCGCGCCCACGCGAATCTGAAGTTTCATCACGTCGCCGCAAGCCGGCGCGCCGACCATGCCGGTGCCGACGGTGTCGTCGTCCTTCGAGAACGAACCGACGTTACGCGGGTTTTCGTAGTGGTCCAGAACCTTGTCGCTGTATGCCATGATCACACTCCTTCAATTCGTTGGCCGCGCTGCATTGCGTTTTGCGCTGCGGCCGGGTCGATGTTCGTTGCGCGCTTCGCGAAATCCGTGCCGCTCAATGCGCCGCCCACTGGATGGTCGACAGGTCGACGCCATCCTGATGCATTTCCCACAGCGGCGACAGCTCGCGCAGCTTGGCGATCTTCGTCTTCAGCAGGTTGATGACGTAATCCACGTCCTGCTCGGTCGTGAAGCGGCCCACCGTGAAGCGGATCGAGCTGTGCGCGAGTTCGTCGTTGCGGCCGAGCGCGCGCAGCACGTACGACGGTTCGAGCGACGCCGACGTGCAGGCCGAACCCGACGACACGGCCACGTCCTTCACCGCCATGATCAGCGACTCGCCTTCGACGAAGTTGAAGCTGATGTTCAGGTTGTGCGGCACGCGCCGTTCCATGTCGCCGTTCACGTAGGTCTCCTCGATTTCCGACAGACCCTTGAGCAGGCGGTCGCGCAGCATGCGCACGCGCTCGTTTTCCGTGGCCATTTCTTCGCGGGCGATGCGGAACGCCTCGCCCATGCCGACGATCTGGTGAGTGGCCAGCGTGCCCGAACGCATGCCGCGCTCGTGGCCGCCGCCGTGCATCTGCGCTTCGATGCGAACGCGCGGCTTGCGACGCACGTACAGCGCGCCGATGCCCTTCGGGCCGTAGGTCTTGTGCGCCGAGAACGACATCAGGTCGACCTTGAGCTTTTGCAGGTCGATGGGCGCCTTGCCCGTCGATTGCGCGGCGTCGACGTGAAACACGATGCCCTTTTCGCGGCAGATTTCGCCGATCGTCTCGATGTCCTGAATCACGCCGATCTCGTTGTTCACGTGCATCACGGAAACGAGGATCGTGTCGGGGCGCAAGGCGGCCTTGAACGCTTCGAGGTCGATCAGGCCGTCGTCCTTGACGTCGAGATAGGTGACTTCGTAGCCTTCGCGCTCGAGTTCGCGGCAGGTGTCGAGCACGGCCTTGTGCTCGGTCTTCACCGTGATGATGTGCTTGCCCTTGCTCTTGTAGAAGTGCGCGGCGCCCTTGATCGCGAGGTTGTCCGATTCGGTCGCGCCGGAGGTCCAGATGATTTCGCGCGGATCGGCGTTGACGAGCGCCGCGACGTTTTCGCGCGCTTGCTCGACCGCACGTTCCGCGTCCCAGCCGTAGGCATGGCTGCGCGACGCCGGATTGCCGAACTGCTCGCGCAGATACGGAATCATCTTGTCCACCACGCGCGGATCGACCGGCGTCGTCGCGCTGTAATCCATGTAGATGGGCAGGTGGGGAATGTCGTTATTCATCTATCGCTCCGAAAATCTGTGTGCTGCGCTGTACTGTGTTTGTGCGTGGGCATGCACGCCCGATTCATCCAGGTCACGAACTCGCCATGTTGAAGATCGAGTTCGGCCCGAGCGGCACCGCCCTCACGGGCTCGACCGCGGGCGCCTCGGTGCGGCGGTCGCGCAGGACGGCGGGCGCGGCGCCTTCGCGGGCGCGCTGCTTGTCCACCAGATCCTTGAGCGACACCGAATCGAGATACTCGACCATCTTCTGGTTCAACGTGGACCACAGCTCGTGCGTCATGCAATGGCCGTCGTGCTGTTTCGTGCCCTCGCACGCGCCCTTGCCGCCGCACTGCGTGGCGTCCAGCGGCTCGTCCACGGCGATGATGATGTCCGCCACCGTGACGTCCTCGGCGCGACGCGCGAGGTTATAGCCGCCGCCCGGTCCGCGAACCGACTCGACGATTTCATGACGGCGCAGCTTGCCGAACAGTTGTTCGAGGTACGACAGCGAGATGTGCTGGCGCTGGCTGATACCCGCAAGCGTCACCGGGCCCTGCTCCTGGCGCAGGGCCAGGTCGATCATCGCCGTGACGGCGAAACGGCCTTTCGTGGTGAGTCTCATGATGTAGGGGAACCGCAATTCTCGACAATTTTCGTCAAGTATAAATACATGACTAGTTTAGTCAAGTATCCGCGCCGCGAATCGGGTTATTAGGCGGCCTGCGAATAGCCAAAATAGCGCGAAACCCGCATTCCGGCCGAACCGCACGCCGGCACCCTCGCGCCGCTCATTAATCGAACTCAATCCGCCAACTGGGTGCGCAACGCCGCGAGCAATCCCGCGCACGCGGCCTCGCATTGATCGAGCACCATTTCGAAACCCCGGTCGCCGCCAAAATACGGATCGGCAACCACGCGCGCGTCGCTTCCCGGCGCGAACTCCATCAGCAGACGGATCTTGTCGCGCTCCGCAGCGGGACAAACGGCCTGTAATGCGCTCACGTTGGCGTCGTCCATCGCCACGATGAGGTCGAAGCGCCCAAAATCGGCGCCGGCGATCTGACGCGCGCGCAACGGCGCAAGATCGTAGCCGCGCTGGCCGCCCGCGCGCTGGGCGCGCTCGTCGGGCGCTTCGCCGGCATGCCAGTTGCCCGTCCCCGCCGAATCGACCAGCACGCGCGCGCTCAAGCCAGCCTCGTCGACAAGACGGCGCATCACGGCTTCCGCCGTGGGCGAGCGGCAGATGTTGCCGAGACAAACGAAGCAGACGGAAACCTTTTTCATCGTGGAACAGATTGCGGCCAGTCGGCGCGCGAAAACCAATCTCGAATTATACAAAGGGCACGATGCGCGCGCTCGGCAGTCCACGCCGCGCTTTCGTGCCGGGTTAGAGGACGACCATTCAGATCGCGCTCGACGGCGGCAGCGTGGCGACGCCGCTCATGGCTTTCACCGGCGTCTTGCCTTCGCTTTCGACAAGCCCGAACGAAACGGCACGCGCCAGTTCGGCCGTGACCTGCTCCGCGGCGAGCGGCATTTGCTGCTCGGTCGTTTTCCACGCATGAACCCATGCGATTGCGGCCAGCGGCAGGATCAGCGCCAGCGGCCAGTACACCGTTATTTTCTTTTTCATGATGCGACTCTCTCGACAGTAGGGCGATGTGCAGGGGGCACACTATCGCCAGTCGAAATGATATAGAGAGTTGCAATCAGGAAAAACCCGCCTCGAACGAACACACTGTTGTTCCAGGTTAAACAGTGCGCCGATACCTGCGCGCGAAGCCGCCGCGCTACGCCTTTCCACGCGCTCCACGGTTATGCGCCGTCGCGTCCAGATGCGTCTGCCGCGCCGCGTACAGTTCGCGGAACGTGCGGCCGGTGGGCGCCGGCATGTCGCGGCCGTCGGTCCAGCCCCGCGCGAACGGCAGCTTGCGGATCAGACGGCCTTGCCCGCCCAGGCGTTCGAGCACGCGCACGCTCAGCTTCGAGAGCAGCGCATAGGCGGCCGGATGCAGCGCGAACCAGCCCCACGCAGCGAGCGCCGCACGCTCGCGCCACGGCCGCAAGCGGCGCTCGACCTGCTTTTCGCGCAACTTGCGCAGCAGATCCGAAAGCGGAATGCCGACCGGACAGACGCTGTTGCATTCGCCGCAGAGCGTGGCCGCTTGCGGCAGATCGAGCGATTTTTCGAGTCCCACATAGCTGGGCGTGAGCACCGAACCCATCGGCCCCGGATAGACCCAGCCGTAGGCATGGCCGCCCACCTTCTGATACACGGGACAATGATTCATGCACGCGCCGCAGCGAATACAGCGCAGCATTTCCTGGAACTCGCCGCCGATCAGGCCCGTGCGGCCGCCGTCGACGAGCACCACGTACATGTGCTCCGGGCCGTCCTGATCTTGCTCGCCGCGCGGGCCGGTGAGGATCGAGAAATAATTCGAGGTGGCCTGCCCCGTGGCCGAGCGCGGCAACAGGCGCATGGCCGTGGCGAGGTCCTCCAGGGTGGGCAGGACTTTTTCGATGCCGGTTACCGCCACGTGGACACGCGGCATGACCGTACACATGCCCTCGTTGCCTTCGTTCGTCACCAGCACGACCGAGCCCGTTTCCGCGACGAGGAAATTGCCGCCCGTCACGCCCATGTCCGCCGAAAGGAAGTGCGGCCGCAGCACCTCGCGCGCCTCGCGCGTCATGTCGGGGATTTCGGTGAGGCGCGGCTTCGCATGGGTTTTGGCGAAGAGATCGGCGATCTCGTCCTTGTCCTTGTGAACCACGGGCGCAATGATGTGGCTCGGCGGCTCGTTGCCGTTGATCTGCAAGATGTATTCGCCGAGATCCGTTTCGATCGACTGCACGCCCATTTCGGCAAGCACGGTGTTGAGCTTCATCTCCTCCGAAACCATCGACTTGGTCTTGATCACCTTGCGCACTTCGTGCTTGCGCGCAATATCGGCGACCAGCTTCGCGGCGTCGTGCGACGTTTGCGCATAGAGCACGGTCACGCCGCGCCGCGTGGCTTCGGTTTCGAATTGCTCGAGCCAGACGTCGAGATTCTCGAGCGCGCGATTGCGCCGCGCCTTGAGCGCCGCGCGCGTAGCAG
This sequence comes from Paraburkholderia sp. J41, assembly GCF_905220235.1. Classification (NCBI taxonomy): domain Bacteria; kingdom Pseudomonadati; phylum Pseudomonadota; class Betaproteobacteria; order Burkholderiales; family Burkholderiaceae; genus Paraburkholderia; species Paraburkholderia sp. J41. The sequence continues at coordinate 15,833 of NZ_CAJMZE010000050.1, forward strand.
GAAAATCAATGGCGGTAATGGCCTCGGCCCGCGCCGACACGAACTTGGTCGAGAGCTTCTTGAGGTTGTGCTGCAAGCGCTCGTCGGCGAGTTTTTGACCGGCGCGCGCCTTGAACTGCATCGATTGGACTTGCATGGCGTGGGCGAAATGAGGCGAGAGGGACGAGTTCGGGGCAAACGCGAAACAAACTGAAAGGCAGCGTTAGCGGAGCGTCACACGTCACCCGCCAGCACTTGGGCGATATGGAGCACGCGCGTGGCGGTATCGCCGGTGCGACGCAACCGCCCTTCGATATTGAGCATGCAGCCGAGGTCGCCCAGCACGACGGCGCGCGTTCCGCTTGCCTGCACGTTGGCGCACTTTTCGTCCGCGATGGCTGTCGAGATCGCGCCGTACTTCACCGCGAAGGTGCCGCCGAAACCGCAGCAATGCTCGCAATCCTTCATCTCGCGCACCTCGATGCCACGTTGCGCCAGCAGCGCGCGCGGCTGCGCCTTGACGCCGAGTTCGCGCAGGCCCGCGCACGAGTCGTGGTACGTGACGGGACCGGCGAAATCGCCCTGGGGCAGCGCGACTTTCGCGACGTTGACGAGAAAGTCGGTGAGTTCGTAGACGCGCTCGCGCAGCTTGCCGTAGCGCGCCATGAGTTCGGGGTCGTCGCGAAACAGGTCGCCGTAATGCACGCGGATCATGCCGCCGCACGAGCCCGAAGGCACGACCACATAATCGAATTGCTCGAATTCGCGCAGCGTTTTTTCCGCGAGATCGCGCGCCAGCGCCCGTTCGCCGGAGTTGTAGGCAGGCTGGCCGCAACAGGTTTGCGCAGACGGCACCGCGACCTCGTAGCCCGCTTCTTCGAGCAGTTTAAGCGCCGAAAAACCGATTTCCGGACGCATTGTGTCGATCAGGCACGTAACGAACAAACCGACTCGCATGGGGACTCCTCGTAAAAACCGTGCCCGATTATCCGCTGTTTCCCGGCGCGGACCAACGCGGGTCTGCACCGGCAGGCGAGCGCGGGCACGATGCCGCGGCGCAGCGTAAAACCCGGCGAGGCGCTTTCTTTTTTCACAATACGATATACAATGAGTTTCCGCCTCACGCGTCCAACGAATCTGAACCCATGAGCGACACCCATCCAGATCCGAAGACCTCGATTCAGGTGATCGAGCGCATGATGCGCCTGCTGGACGCATTGGCTGCGCACAGCGATCCCGTCAGCCTGAAGGAATTGGCGCAGCGCACCGAACTGCATCCTTCCACGGCGCATCGCATTCTCAATGACATGGTGAGCTGCCGTCTCGTGGACCGCTCCGACCCCGGCACGTACCGGCTCGGCATGCGCCTGCTCGAACTCGGCAATCTGGTGAAAGCGCGCCTTTCGGTGCGCGACGCCGCGCTGACGCCCATGCGCGAACTGCACCGCCTGACGGGGCAAACGGTCAATCTTTCGGTGCGCCAGGGCGACGAGATCGTCTATATCGAACGCGCCTATTCGGAACGCTCGGGCATGCAGGTGGTGCGTGCCATCGGCGGCCGCGCGCCGCTGCATCTCACTTCCGTGGGCAAGCTCTTTCTCGCCGCCGACGAAGCCAATCGCGTGCGCGCCTACGCCACCCGCACCGGTCTTTCCGGCCATACGCGCAACAGCATTACCGATCTCACGCGCCTCGAACGCGAACTCGCGCATGTGCGCCAGCAGTACTGCGCACGCGACAACGAAGAACTCGAGCTAGGCGTGCGTTGCATCGCGGCCGGCATTTACGACGACACGGGCAAGCTCGTGGCGGGCCTCTCGCTTTCCGCACCGGCTGACCGCCTGCAAGATTCGTGGCTCAATCAACTGAGCAAGACGGCACTCACGATTTCCGAGTCGCTGGGCTATCACGCGGAACCCGTCGAAGGCGTCGTTCAGCCGGCGTAAGCCTCTGCGCTTCCCATCCGAAGCAGCCACAAAGCGGAGCGTTGCCTCCGCTTTTTCTTTTACGTGACGGCGCGTTCAACCGGCGATTGATTTTCGCGTCGATCCCGCGAGCGTCGTTCGTCAGGTTCGCCTGCTTCACCGTTTGAGCGTATCGAGCAACGCCGAGTCGATGCGGCACCCCTCCCGGCCGTGCGACCACGCAACGATGTCGCTCCAACGCGAGGACGCTCTCAGCGCTTTGGCGGCCTCGAAAACAAAACGCCCCGCAATCGCGGGGCGTTGATGTCGGCGCCGGCCGGATACAGCACAAGGACGAACGAAGCGGCTCAGGTCCCCGCTCCGCCCGCGTCCGCGCTGGTGATGCGCGGTTGCTGATCCGCGCCGCCGTTGTCGAGCCACGTGCGTACGCGCGTGGCGTCGGCGAAACGGGAATACTTGCCGCTCGAATCGAGCAGCACCATGATTACAGGACGATTGTGGATGGTCGTCTGCATCACGAGGCACTCGCCGGCTTCGTTGATGAAGCCCGTCTTTTGCAGCCCGATGTCCCACGACGGATTGCGGATCAGCGCATTCGTGCTGTTGTAGGCGAGATTGCGCTTGCCCGTGTACACGTCGTAGCTGTGGTCGGTGGAGAACTGGCGAATCAGCGGATATTGATACGCGGCGTTCACCATCTTCACGAGGTCACGCGCGCTCGACACGTTGTGGCTCGTGAGGCCGGTGGAATTCTCGAAGTGCGTGTCGGTCATCCCGAGTTGCCTCGCCTTCGCGTTCATTGCGGCGATAAACGCGGGCCGCCCGCCCGGGTAATAGCGCGACAACGCGGCCGCCGCGCGGTTTTCCGAAGCCATCAGCGCGATGTGCAGCATATCCTCGCGCGAGAGCACCGAACCCACCGACAGACGCGAACCCGTGTTCTTCTCGTAGTCGCGGTCTTCGTCCGTGACTTCGATCGGCTCCGAGAGCGATTCCTTCGAGTCGAGCACCACCATCGCGGTCATGAGCTTCGAGATCGAGGCGATCGGCACCACGGCGCGCGAATTCTTGTCGAAAAGCGGTTCAAGCGAATTCTGGTCGACCACGTAGGCCACGCCCGAACGCAGCATCAACGTGTCCGGCGCTTCATGCAGGCCGAACGCCTGGCCGACCGTCGGCTGACGCGGCTCGAACGCCACGCGGCGAACCGCGGTGCGATGACGGCCATTCATCGTGTAGGTGACGCGGCGCTTCTTCGCCACCACACGCGCATCGTCGTCTTTGGCAGCGACGGTGCGGGCGGCGCCTTTCCTCGCGACCTTCGCCGAGGCAGGCGCGGCCTTCGCCGAGGGCGGCGCGGCCTTCGCGACCGTTTTAGTGACCTTTTTCGCCTTGGCCGTTTTGGCGGAGGCGGTTTGCGACGCAGCAAAGGCGCCCTCGGGCACCACGAGCGTCGCGCTGATGGCCACGGACACAGCCACCGACAGCGCGGTGCTGACGACCGACGTCGGCATCAGTTTGAACGACAGGGGCTTGTCGAATTTCATTGGTGTTCTTGATGGAGCGGCGGGATCGTTCGCCAAGTGTAGTAAAACCACGAAAATTTCGCAAATTGAAGCACTTATCGGCGCTCATTAAACCGAAGTCTGACCTTCGATTGAGCAAGCCAATGCACTTCCCGCATTTGATGGAGACAGACAATCGAACGGACGATCCCCCCGCTGCGACGATGCTTACACGTGCAACGCGCAATGCGCCTTTGCTGCGGCTTTTGCTGCGGCTTTTGCTGCGGCTTTTGCTGCGGCTTTTGCTGCGGCTTTTGCTGCGGCTTTTGCTGCGGCTTTTGCTGCGGCTTTTGCTGCGGCTTTTGCTGCGGCTTTTGCTGCGTTTACGGCTTGCGTCGTACAGAACTTGAAGTAAGGGGAAATACCGGTTCGATTGTCAAATCGCCAGCGCCGCCATGCCGCGCGACGCGCGTTCGACAGCTTTGGGTCTTTAACGTTCCATGTAGGAATCTGGTGGACGCACTGAGGAAAATCCTTCACGCGTTATCACCCGATCCAGCGCGCATCTTGCCAGAAGCCGCACGGGCTTGCTTGGACGGAGTTCGGCCAACGCCTGCCGGCGCGCCACGGCCGGCCATCGCACGAGTGCCGCGCGACGCGCGCAGTTTTGAGATGCACGCGGCATAAGTGTTTGTTTAATAATAAATTATCAACATTGTGCAATGCATCAAAATGGCTTGACTTTCTCGCCCGGCGTCCTAAAATCGAGATCAATGCTGCGACGCACAAAGCACGCGCAGAGCACCAGCGCCTTGCCACTTACTCCAGGCGACCCACGAAGGCCGCCAACCATCCAGGAGCGTAAACATGAGTCTGCTGCCCCCTGAGCAATTCGCCGCCGCCCAGAAAGCCAACCTCGAAACGCTGTTCGGTCTGACCAGCAAGGCGTTCGAAGGCGTGGAAAAGCTCGTCGAATTGAACCTTCAGGCTGTCCGCTCGAATCTGGCGGAATCGCAGGAACACGCCCAGCGCGCGCTGTCGGTGAAGGACGCGCAGGAACTGCTGGCGCTGCAATCGAGCTACGCCCAGCCGCTGACCGAAAAGCTGCTGTCGTATGGCCGTCACGTTTATGAGATCACCTCGGCCACGCAGGCCGAATTCGCGAAGGTCGCCGAAGCCCATTACGAAGAGCAGAACCGCAAGGTCCAGTCGCTCGTCGACAACGTCGCGAAGAACGCGCCGGCCGGCTCGGAAACCGCCGTCGCCGTGATCAAGTCGGCCATCAATGCCGCCAACACGACCTACGAAACGGTTCACAAGGCCACGAGGCAAGCCGTGGAAATGGCCGAAAGCAACTTCAACGCCGCCACCGCCGCGGCGAGCAAGGCCGCCGCGCAAGCGTCGCGTTCGGCTGCCGCTTCGGTCAAGAAAACGGTTTAAGCCGGCTTCGCTGCCGCAAACCGGCGCGCATCGCCGGCATAACGCGGGCGATAACGCGCTTCACGCCACCTCCGACGCTCCGGCATGCCGTTTCGGCGTGCCGTTTGCCCGGTCACCGGTGACCGGGAATTTTTTGAGCGCCGTTGAGCTATTTTCGAGCGCTTTCTGAACGCAACGCTCGGCTGGCGCGGCGAAACCAAAGCGCACGAAAGCGCATGAAACCGCACAAACCCGCGCGCTAAACACATCGCCCAAACAAAAACGGCGCACTCCTCGCGGAATGCGCCGTTTTCTCATGCCCGCGCGCCTTTCGACGCGCGGCATGCCGATTACTTCTTCTTTTGCGGCGGAAGATCCGTACAGACGCCTTCGTACAATTCGGCGGCCATACCGACCGATTCGCCCAGCGTCGGGTGCGGGTGAATCGTCTTGCCGATGTCGGTCGCGTCCGCGCCCATCTCGACCGCGAGGCAGACTTCGCTGATGAGATCGCCCGCATTCAGGCCGACGATGCCGCCGCCGATCACGCGATGCGTCTCTTCGTCGAAAATCAGCTTCGTGAAACCTTCGTCGCGGCCGTTGGCGATCGCGCGGCCCGAAGCGGCCCACGGGAACACGGCCTTGCCGTACTTGATGCCTTCGGCCTTGCACTGGTCCTCGGTCTTGCCGGCCCAGGCCACTTCCGGGTCGGTGTAGGCCACCGAAGGAATTTGCAGCGCGTCGAAATACGCCTTCTCGCCGTGCGCCGCTTCCGCCGCCACGTGGCCCTCATGCACGGCCTTGTGCGCGAGCATCGGCTGACCGACCACGTCGCCGATCGCGAAAATGTGCGGCACGTTGGTGCGCAGTTGCTTGTCGACTTCGATGAAGCCGCGATCCGTGACCGCCACGCCCGCCTTGTCCGCGCCGATCTTCTTGCCGTTGGGCGAGCGGCCCACGGCAACCAGCACGAGGTCATAGCGCTGCGGTTCGGCCGGCGCCTTCTCGCCCTCGAACGTCACGTAGATGCCGTCGTCCTTCGCTTCGGCCTTCGTCGTTTTGGTCTTGAGCATGACGTTCGCGAAACGCTTCGCGTTGTACTTCTCCCAGACCTTCACGAGATCGCGGTCGGCGCCGGCCATCAGGCCGTCGAGCATTTCCACCACGTCGATCTGCGCGCCCAGCGTGGAATACACGGTCGCCATTTCGAGACCGATGATGCCGCCGCCGATCACGAGCATCTTCTGCGGCAACTGGCGCAGTTCGAGCGCGCCCGTCGAATCGACCACGCGCGGGTCTTCCGGCATGAACGGCAGCTTCACGGCCTGCGAGCCGGCCGCGATGATCGCCTGCTTGAACTTGACGATCTTCTTGCCGCCCTCGCCCGTCACTTCCATGTGATGGGGGTCGAGAAACGCGCCCACGCCCGTCACGACTTCCACCTTGCGCGCCTTCGCCATGCCTGCAAGGCCGCCGGTAAGCTTCTTGACGACGCCCGACTTGAAGTCGCGCAGGCGGTCCAGGTCGATCTGCGGCTTGCCGAACGTGATGCCGTGCGAGCCGAGCGCGGCCGCTTCGTCGATCACGAGCGCCGTGTGCAGCAGCGCCTTCGACGGAATGCAGCCCACGTTCAGGCACACGCCGCCGAGCGTCGAATAACGCTCGACCAGCACCGTCTTCATGCCGAGGTCGGCCGAGCGGAACGCCGCCGAATAGCCGCCGGGGCCCGCGCCCAGAACGAGCATGTCGCACTCGAGGTCGGCGCTGCCGCTAAAACTGCCGGCTTGCGGCGCGGGTGCCGCGGCCTTGGGCGCTTCGGCGGCCTTGGCGGCCTGGGGCGCCTGGGCCTTGGGCGCCTCGGACTTGGGCGCTTGCGCCGGCTTCGACGCTTCGGCGGACTTGGCCGCGCCTTCCGACGCCTCGACCAGCGCGATCACCGTGCCTTGCGAGACCTTGTCGCCCTGCTTGATCTTCACTTCCTTGACCGTGCCCGCGACATCGCTGGGCACTTCCATCGTGGCCTTGTCCGACTCGAGCGAGAGCAGCGTCTGCTCTTTCTCGATCACGTCGCCGGGCTTGATGCTGACTTCGATGACGTCGATGTCCTTGAAGTCGCCGATGTCCGGCACTTTCACTTCGACGAGACTCATGGTGTCCCCTTTTGGAGCGATCGGACGCCGCCGCGCGGCACGCTATCCGTTTTCACGAATGCGCGCGGCGCGGCAGCGTGCGCCGATCAGAGAATGACGCGGCGGAAATCGCCGAGGATCGAGGCGAGGTACGCGTTGAAGCGCGCGGCCGCCGCACCGTCGATCACGCGGTGATCGTACGAAAGCGAAAGCGGCAGCGTGAGACGCGGCACGAACTGCTTGCCGTCCCACACGGGCTTCATCGCGCTCTTCGAAAGACCGAGGATCGCCACTTCCGGCGCGTTGATGATCGGCGTGAAGTGCGTGCCGCCGATGCCGCCGAGCGACGAGATCGAGAAGCAGCCGCCTTGCATCTGGTCCGGCTTGAGCTTGCCTTCGCGCGCGAGCTTCGACAGCTCGGCCATTTCCTTCGCGATGTCGACGAGACCCTTCTTGTCGGCGTCGCGGATCACCGGAACGACGAGGCCGTTCGGCGTGTCGGCGGCAAAACCGATGTGGTAGTACTGCTTGAATACGAGGTTGTCGCCGTCGAGGCTCGCGTTGAATGCCGGGAACTTCTTGAGCGCCGCGACGCAAGCCTTGATGACGAACGCGAGCATCGTGAACTTCACGCCCGCCTTCTCGTTTTCCTTGTTCAACTGCACGCGCAGCGCTTCGAGTTCGGTGATGTCCGCTTCGTCGTTGTTCGTGACGTGCGGGATCATGACCCAGTTGCGATGCAGGTTCGCGCCCGAGATCTTCTTGATGCGCGAGAGCGGCTGCGTGTCGATCGGGCCGAACTTCGTGAAGTCGATCTTCGGCCACGGCAGCAGGTTCAGGCCCGCGCCGCCCGCGCCGCCCGCGGCCGGAGCCGCGGCCGCGCCGGCCGGCGCCGCAAGCGCGCCCGTCATCACGCCCTTCACGAACGCGGTGACGTCGTCCTGCGTAATGCGGCCCTTCGGACCCGTGCCGGTGACGCGGGCAACGTCGACGCCCAGATCGCGCGCGAACTTGCGCACGGAAGGCGAAGCGTGGCTTGGGCGGCGCGCGCCGCCTTCGCCCGCCGGAATGACCGGCGCCTGCGCGAGCGCCGAGGGCGCGGCGGGAGCGGGCCTGGCCGGAGCGGCGTGCGGCGCGTCGGACGGCTGCTCCGCGCTCGGCTGCGCGGGCGCCGCGGCGGGCGCGCTCGCGGCGGCGGCACCTTCGGCTTCGACGACGATGATTTCCGTGCCTTCCGACACGTTGTCGCCGACCTTGACCTTGATTTCCTTGACGACACCCGCGACCGGGCTCGGCACGTCCATCGTGGCCTTGTCCGATTCGAGCGTGACGAGCGACTGTTCTTTCTCCACGCGATCGCCGACCTTCACGCCGATCTCGATGACGGGCACGTCCTTGTAGTCGCCGATGTCGGGAACCTTGACGCTCTGCACGCCGCCGCTCGCGGCGGGCGCGGCGGCCTTGGCCGGCGCGGGCGCAGCCGCCTGGGCGGGCGCGGCGGCCGGCGCGGCCTTCTCTTCTTTCGCTTCCTTCGCGGCCGGCGCGGCCGGTGCGGCGGCAGGCGCAGCCGCGCCCTCGCCTTCCAGCACGAGGACGAGCACGCCTTCCGAGACGTTGTCGCCGACCTTGACCTTCACTTCCTTGACCGTGCCCGACGCGGGGCTCGGCACGTCCATCGTCGCCTTGTCCGACTCCAGCGTGATGAGCGACTGCTCTTTTTCGACGGTATCGCCCGCCTTGACCAGCACCTCGATCACAGGAATGTCCTTGTAATCGCCGATGTCCGGCACCTTCACTTCGATCGCTTGACTCATTGTTTTGTCTCCGGGGCCGCATACGAGACGCCTCCCCGCTTCGGGGAGGCGCGCATGCCATGCACAGGGGGGTGATGGATTAGACGGTCATCGGGTTGGGTTTGGACGGATCGAGGTTGTATTTGGCGATGGCTTCGCCCACAACCTTGCGTTCGATCTTGCCTTCGTCCGCGAGCGCATTGAGCGCCGCAACCGTCGTCCAGTAACGATCGACTTCGAAGAAGTGACGCAGCTTCTCGCGCGTGTCGGAACGGCCGAAGCCGTCGGTGCCGAGCACCACGAACTTGCGCGGCACGAGGCCACGAATCTGGTCGACCAGCGCGCGAACGTAGTCGGTCGACGCGATGATCGGGCCTTCCGTGCCCTTGAGCAGTTTTTCGACGTGCGATTCGCGGCGCGGCTCGCTCGGGTGCAGCAGGTTCCAGCGCTCGACTTCGTGACCTTCGCGCGCGAGTTCCGTGAAGCTCGGCACGCTCCAGAGGTCGGACTCGACGCCCCAGTCGTTCTTGAGCAGGTCGGCGGCGGCGATCACTTCGTTGAAGATCGTGCCCGCGCCCATCAGTTGAACGCGCGGGCCCTTCGCCTTGGCGTCGCCCTTGCGGAACGCGTACATGCCCTTGATGATGTCCTTCGCGACGCCGTCACCCTGCGGAATGGCCGGGTGCTCGTAGTTCTCGTTCATCACCGTGACGTAATAGAACACGTCTTCCTGTTCCTGCACCATGCGGCGCAGACCGTCCTGCATGATGACGGCGAGTTCGTAGCCGAACGTCGGGTCGTAGCTCACGCAGTTCGGCACCGAGGCCGCCCACAGGAGCGAGTGGCCGTCTTCGTGCTGCAAGCCTTCGCCGTTGAGCGTCGTACGGCCGGCCGTGCCGCCCAGCAGGAAGCCGCGCGAGCGCATGTCGCCGGCGGCCCACACGAGGTCGCCGATACGCTGCATGCCGAACATCGAATAGAAGATGTAGAACGGGATCATCGTCTCGCCGTGCGTCGAGTACGACGTGGCGGCCGCGATCCAGTCCGACATGCCGCCGGCTTCGTTGATGCCTTCCTGGAGAATCTGGCCGGTTTCCGATTCCTTGTAGAACATCAGTTGATCGGAATCTTCCGGTACGTACTTCTGGCCTTGCTGGTTCCAGATGCCGATCTGGCGGAACAGGCCTTCCATGCCGAAGGTGCGCGACTCGTCCGGCACGATCGGCACGACGCGCTTGCCGAGCTGCTTGTCCTTCAACAGGATGTTGAGGATACGCACGAACGCCATGGTCGTGGAAATCTCGCGGCCTTCGCCCGTGCCCTTGAGCAGCGGCTCGAACACGTCGAGCGCCGGCACCGGCAGCGACTCCGCCTTCTGGCGGCGCGCGGGCAGGTAGCCGCCCAGGTCCATGCGCTTCTGGCGCATGTATTCGAGTTCCTTCGAGCCTTCCTCGAACGTGAGATACGGCACGTCGACGATCTGCTCGTCCGTGATCGGCAGACGGAACTGGTCGCGGAACTTCTTGAGCTGATCCACCTGCATCTTCTTCTGCTGGTGGGTGATGTTCATGGCCTGGCCGGCTTCGCCCATGCCGTAGCCCTTGATCGTCTTCGCGAGGATGACGGTCGGCTGGCCCTTCGATTGGGTGGCTTCCGTGAACGCCGCGTAGATCTTGTGCGGATCGTGACCGCCGCGGTTCAGGTTCCAGATGTCGTCGTCGGACCAGTCGGCGACCAGCGCCTTGAGTTCCGGCGTGTTGAAGAAGTGCTCGCGCACGAAGGCGCCCGACTCCGACTTGTACGTCTGGTATTCGCCGTCGACCACTTCCATCATGCGGCGCATCAGCGCGCCGGACTTGTCGCGTGCGAAGAGGGCGTCCCAGCGGCTGCCCCAGATGACCTTGATGACGTTCCAGCCGGCGCCGCGGAACTCGCTTTCGAGTTCCTGGATGATCTTGCCGTTGCCGCGCACCGGCCCGTCGAGACGTTGCAGGTTGCAGTTGATGACGAACACGAGGTTGTCCAGACGCTCGCGGCCCGCCATGCCGATCGCGCCGAGCGATTCCGGCTCGTCGGTTTCGCCGTCGCCGAGGAAAGCCCAGACCTTGCGGCCTTCGGTCTTGGCGATGCCGCGCGCTTGCAGGTACTTCATGAAGCGCGCCTGGTAGATCGCCATGATCGGGCCGAGTCCCATCGAGACGGTCGGGAATTGCCAGAAGTCCGGCATCAGCCACGGGTGCGGATACGACGAGATGCCCTCGCCGCCCACTTCCTGGCGGAAGTTGTCGAGCTGCTTCTCGGTCAGGCGGCCGAGCAGGAACGCGCGCGAGTAGACGCCCGGCGACGAGTGGCCCTGCACGAAGATCAGGTCGCCGCCGTGTTCGGCCGACGGCGCATGCCAGAAGTGGTTGTACCCGACGTCATAGAGCGTGGCCGCGGAGGCGAACGACGCGATATGGCCGCCCACGTTGGTGTCCTTGCCCGCGCGCAGGACCATGGCCATGGCGTTCCAGCGCGTGTACGAACGAATGCGGTGCTCGATGTCCTGGTCGCCCGGATTCCTGGCCTGGTTGGCGACGGGGATCGTGTTGATGTACGGCGTGTTCGCGGAGAACGGCAGATGTTCGCCATGCACGCGCGCGAACTCGATCTGCTTCTCGATCAGATAGTGGGCGCGGTCGGGACCGACAGTCGAAATGACGCCGTCGAGCGCTTCGAGCCATTCGGCGGTTTCCTGGGGATCCTCGTCCTTGTCGGCGGCAACGTACTTGAGGACTTCGTCGGGTACAGCGGACATGCTCGTCTCCTGGATGTAGGGAACGCTGTTGATCGGACCATGCGGGCGGCAGCGCAGGGCGCAACCTTGGCCGACCGCGGCAGCTTCGGGCGATTGTAATGACCCCGCTCGGCATCGCGCAACAAAATTTTCGAATTGCGAGATGCGATTTTATAATGTGGAAAATTGCTGCGGCGCACGCTGAATGGTTCTCTCCGCTCGCGCGATAACGGTCAGTTTGCGCCGGTTTATCGGCGATTTACCGCTTTTTTCGCCGCATTTCCGGGTCTTACGCTGCGCTACAATCCTTGCCATGTTGACCGAACGGCTTTTCGCACGCTCGGCGCGGCCGCCCGGAACGCCGGGCGAGTCGTCGCCGTCTCGCTGGCACCACGGACCCTGGTGGTCGAACTCCTATTTGCTGACGCCGCTCCTGTCGATCCTGGTGTTCCTGGTCGTCATGAGCCTGATTCTCTGGAGCCTGAACCGCCGCGAGCAGCAACAGCAGGAAGACACGCTTTACCGCAACGTGGCGTGGGCGCAGCAGCAGATCCGCCTTTCCATGACGGGCGCGCAAGAACAGCTCCAGGCGCTTTCGCGCGATCTCGTGGCCGGTCACAACGACCCGCAATATTTCCAGACGTCCACCACGGACATCATGCAGGGCCATCCTGAAATCCTGTACCTGAACTGGTACACGAGCCAGGAACAGCCGCGCTGGCCCAATACCGCGCTCCCCGTGTTCGGCCAGCGCCTCGCCAAGCCCAACGACGAGCAGATGGACGACGCCGTGAAGGCCGCCTTCGCGGAAGCGCGCGCGACGCGCCGCCAGGTCTATTCGCCGCTCATTTACGACGACGTGGGCAACGGCTACATCACCTTGCAGACGCCGGTCTACCGCGACCGCGAATTCCTTGGCTCGATCGCGGCCGTGTTCTCGGTCGAAGGCATTCTCAAGCACGACATCCCGCCGGAGCTGTCGGCCAAGTACAAGATTTCGATTCTCGACGCGAACAACCGCGAACTCGCCACCACGTCCACGCGCCCGCGCCTGCCGCGCGACGTCTATTACGATCTGCCGCTGGACCCGCCAGGCCAAGGCGTTTCCGTGCGCGTGTATTCGTATCCGCAGATGACCAACTTCACGAACAACACGCTCGTGTGGCTGGTCGCGGGGCTGTCGTGCTTCGTGCTGTGGAGCCTGTGGAGCCTGTGGAAGCACACGCGCCAGCGCTTCGAGGCGCAGCAGGCGCTTTACGCCGAGGCATTCTTCCGCCGCGCGATGGAAAATTCGGTGCTGATCGGCATGCGCGTGCTCGACATGCACGGCCGCATCACGCACGTGAACCCGGCGTTCTGCCGCATGACGGGCTGGGACGAAGCCGATCTCGTCGGCAAGACCGCGCCGTTTCCGTACTGGCCGCGCGACGCCTACCCGGAAATGCAGCGTCAGCTCGACATGACGCTGCGCGGCAAGGCGCCCTCCTCGGGCTTCGAGTTGCGCGTGCGCCGCAAGGACGGCTCGCAGTTCCACGCGCGCCTCTACGTGTCGCCGCTGATCGACAGTTCGGGACGCCAGACCGGCTGGATGTCGTCGATGACCGACATCACGGAGCCCAAGCGCGCGCGCGAGGAACTCGCCGCGGCGCACGAGCGCTTCACCACCGTGCTCGAAAGCCTCGACGCGGCGGTGTCCGTGCTCGCCGCCGACGAAGCCGAACTGTTGTTCGCGAACCGCTATTACCGTCACCTGTTCGGCATTCGCCCGGACGGACATCTGGAACTCGCGGGCGGCGGCGGCTTCGATTCCGCGAGCGCCTCGTCGGATTCCATCGACATGGTCGACGCCTTCGCGGGCCTGCCCGCCGCGGCGCTCACGGAAAGCACGGCGGACGCGCAGGAGGTGTACGTCGAAAGCATCCAGAAGTGGTTCGAAGTGCGCCGCCAGTACATTCAGTGGGTCGACGGCCACCTCGCGCAGATGCAGATCGCGACCGACATCACCACGCGCAAGCAGGCGCAGGAACTCGCGCGCCAGCAGGACGAAAAGCTGCAATTCACGAGCCGCCTGATGACGATGGGCGAAATGGCCTCGTCTCTCGCGCACGAACTGAACCAGCCGCTCGCCGCGATCAACAACTACGCCTCGGGCACCGTCGCGCTCGTGAAATCGGGGCGCGCCGCGCCCGACAACCTGCTGCCGGTGCTCGAAAAAACGGCGCAGCAGGCCGTGCGCGCCGGCATGATCATCAAGCGCATTCGCGAATTCGTGAAACGCTCCGAACCCAAGCGCCAGGCCACGCGCGTGGCCGACATCGTCGCCGACGCCGTGGGGCTCGCCGAGATCGAAGCGCGCAAACGCCGCATCCGCATCGTCACCGACATGCGCTCGCGCATGCCCGTGATCTACGTCGATCCGGTGCTGATCGAGCAGGTGCTCGTCAATCTGCTCAAGAACGCCGCCGAAGCCATGGCCGAGGCGCGCCCGAACGCGGTGGACCCCGTCATTCGCGTGATCGTCAAGCGCGAAGGCGGCCACGTCTGCATCAGCGTGGTCGACCAGGGCCCGGGCGTGGACGAAGCCACGGCCGAGCGCCTCTTCGAGCCGTTCTACAGCACCAAGTCGGACGGCATGGGCATGGGCCTGAACATTTGCCGCTCCATCATCGAATCGCATCGAGGACGCCTCTGGGTGGTCAACAACGTCGAAGCCGACGGCCACATCAGCGGTGCCACGTTCCATTGCAGTCTGCCCATCGGCGAATCGGACAGCTCCTCGCGGAGCGCCGGCGAGCCGACTCCACAAACCGTTACGGGAGAGCCATGAACAGCCCAGTCACCACCCAGGAAACCGTCTTTGTTGTCGATGACGACGAGGCCGTACGAGACTCGCTGCGTTGGCTCCTTGAAGCGAACGGCTACCGCGTGCAGTGCTTCAACAGCGCGGAGGAATTCCTCGAGGGCTATCAGCCGGCGCAGCAGGCCGGGCAAATCGCCTGCCTGATTCTGGACGTGCGCATGTCGGGCATGAGCGGCCTCGAATTGCAGGAGCGCCTGATCGCCGAAAACGCTTCGCTGCCGACCATTTTCGTGACCGGTCACGGCGACGTGCCGATGGCCGTCTCCACCATGAAGAAAGGCGCGATGGACTTCATCGAGAAGCCGTTCGACGAAGCCGAACTGCGCAAGCTCGTCGAGCGCATGCTCGACAAGGCGCGCAACGAAAGCAGCAACGCGCAGCAGCAGCGCGCGGCCGCCGAGCGGCTGGGCAAGCTCACGGCGCGCGAGCATCAGGTGCTCGAACGCATCATCGCGGGGCGCCTGAACAAGCAGATCGCCGACGATCTCGGCATCAGCATCAAGACGGTCGAGGCGCACCGCGCCAACATCATGGAAAAGCTCAACGTCAACACGGTCGCCGACCTGCTGCGTCTCGCGCTTTCCAACAAGCCGCAACAGGCGCAGCAGCAGTAAGCGCCCGGTTTCGCGTTCTCGCGCCGCAGCGGCGGGAACGTGCGGCGCGGCGCGGGGTTTTCGCACCCGCGCCGCGTCCGTCCCCACTTTTCTCCCGCTTTTCTTCCGCTTTCCGCCCTATCCGCTCGCGCAAAAGCCCTTGCGCCGCGCGGGTATAATGTCGGCCTTCGCCAGCGCGCATCGAGCGCCCCACTCGCGCGCCCGCTTCGCATCGCCCACATCGCTCTACTCTCGATCTCGACCGACCATGACTGCCACCCTCATCGACGGCGTTGCCCTCTCGAAAAAACTGCGCGCCGACGTCGCCACGCGCGCCGCCGCCCTCACCGCACGCGGCCATCAGCCGGGCCTCGCGGTCGTGCTGGTCGGCGACAATCCGGCGAGCGAAGTCTACGTGCGCAACAAGATCAAGGCTTGCGAGGATAACGGCCTGCATTCGTCGTACGACCGCTATCCCGGGTCGCTTTCCGAAGCCGATCTGCTCAAGCGCATCGACGAACTCAACCGCGATCCGAAGATCAACGGCATCCTCGTGCAACTGCCGCTGCCGAAGCACATCGACAGCCACAAGGTGATCGAGGCGATCGCACCCGAAAAGGACGTGGACGGCTTTCATGTGGCCAACGCGGGCGCGCTGATGACCGGCCAGCCGCTCTTTCGCCCCTGCACGCCCTACGGCGTGATGAAGATGTTCGAGGAATACAAGATCGCGCTCGAAGGCGCGAACGCCGTGGTGATCGGCCGCTCGAACATCGTCGGCAAGCCGATGGCGCTGCTGCTGCTCGAAAAGGGCGCGACGGTGACGATCTGCCACAGCAAGACGCGCGACCTCGCGAAACACACGCGCGACGCCGACATCGTCGTGGCCGCCGTCGGCAAGCGCAACGTCCTGACCGCCGACATGGTCAAGCCGGGCGTCACGGTGATCGACGTGGGCATGAACCGCGACGACAACGGCAAGCTGTGCGGCGACGTCGATTTCGCGGGCCTGAAGGACGTGGCCGGTTTCATCACGCCGGTGCCGGGCGGCGTCGGCCCGATGACCATCACCATGCTGCTCGTGAACACGATCGAAGCGGCGGAACGCGCGGTGAACGCCATCTGAGCGCACGCCTCGCTTCGCGCCGAACGCGCCAAAAAGGCGGCCCCGCGCGGGCCGCTTTTTCATTGCGCGCGCGGTTTGCGCCATGCGCGCGCGACATCTGTTAATTTGCTCGCATGGCTGGACGGCCGTGCCGGGCGCGGCGCGGGCGCGCGTTTGAATACGCGCCTCGAATGCGTGCCCCGAATGCGCGCCCCGAACGCGCCGCCCGGAAAACCGGCTTGGAAAACGCATTTCCGCCCCAATAGTCGTTCTATCGCCACACACCGGGCGCGCTGCGGCGCGGCCCCACTCCACTCAACCGCGACAGACAGGAACAGGACGCATCATGGCTACTTCGAATTCCGACAATCCGCTCCTCGATTTCAGCGGCCTGCCGCGCTTCGGCGAAATTCGCCCCGAGCACGTCACGCCCGCGCTCGACGTGCTGCTCGCGAACGCCAGGGCGGCTGTCGAGCGCGCCGCGGCGCCCATCACGCCCGCGCAATGGGACGACGTGGTCGAGCCCGTCGAACGCGTCACGGAGCCGCTCTCGCGCGCCTGGGGCGTGGTCGGCCATCTGAACGCCGTGGCCGACACGCCCGAGCTGCGCGCCGTGCATGGCGAGAACCTGCCGCGCGTGACCGAATTCTGGTCGAGCGTCGGCCAGAATCTCGAACTGTTCAAGAAGTACAAGGCCATCACCAACCACAGCTCGTTCGAGCTGCTCTCGACCGAGCGCAAGAAGATTCTCGACAACGCCGTGCGCGACTTCCGCCTTTCGGGCGCGGAATTGCCCGAGGACCAGAAGCCGCGTTTCGCCGAGCTTCAGGAGCGCCAGGCCGCGCTCTCGAAGGCGTTTTCGGACCACGTGCTCGACGCCACCAACGGTTATGCGTTCTATGCCGCGAGCGAAACCGAACTTGCGGGCCTGCCCGAGGACGTGATTGCCGGCGCGCGCGAAGCCGCCGAACGCGAGAACAAGGAAGGCTGGAAGTTCACGCTGCACTTCCCGTCGTATTTTCCGGTGCTCCAGTATTCGGAAAACCGTGCGATGCGCGAGACGATGTACCGCGCCTACGTCACGCGCGCGTCCGAACTCGGGCCCGTGTACGGCGGCGGCAAGGCCGAATGGGACAACACGGCCATCGTCGAGGAACAACTGAAGCTGCGCCACGAAGAAGCGAAAATGCTCGGCTACGACAACTTCGCCGAAGTCTCGCTCGCGCCGAAGATGGCGGAGTCGCCGGCACAGGTCATGAGCTTTCTCGAAGACCTCGCCACGCGCGCGCGTCCGCATGCGGAAAAAGACTGGGAGGAACTGCGCGAATTCGCCGCGAGCGAACTCGGCCTCGCGCAACTGGAGCCTTGGGACGTGGCGTTCGCGGCGGAGCGCCTGCGCCAGAAGCGCTATTCGTTCTCGGAAAACGAAGTGAAGCAGTATTTCCCGGAGGACTTCGTGCTCAAGGGTCTGTTCAAGGTCACGGAAACCCTCTTCGGCGTGCGTATTCGCGACGACAGCGCGCCGGTCTGGAACGACAACGTGCGCTTCTTCCGCGTCGAGAACACTGACGGCACGCTCGTCGCGCAGTTCTATCTCGACCTCTATGCACGCGAAGGCAAGCGCGGCGGCGCATGGATGGACGACGCGCGCTCGCGCCGCAAGCTCGACGGCCACGGCGTGCAAACGCCCGTCGCGTATCTCACCTGCAACTTCTCGGCGCCCGTGGGCGGACGCCCCGCCTGCTTCACGCACGACGAAGTCATCACCCTCTTCCACGAGTTCGGCCACGGCCTGCATCACATGCTCACGCGCGTCGATGAACTTTCGGTGTCGGGCATCAACGGCGTGGAATGGGATGCGGTGGAGCTGCCCTCGCAGTTCATGGAGAACTTCTGCTGGGAGTGGGACGTGCTCACCGAAATGACCTCGCACGTCGAAACCGCCAAGCCGCTGCCGCGCGAACTGTTCGACAAGATGCTCGCCGCGAAGAACTTCCAGAGCGGTCTGGGCACGCTGCGCCAGATCGTGTTTTCGATGTTCGACATGGCGCTGCACGTCGACTTCGACGCCTCGCAGGGCAAGACCGTGACCGACTTCGCGCGCGAGATCAACGAGCGTTACCACGTGATTCCGCAAGCGTCGTTCTCGCGCTGGCCCAACACGTTCAGCCACATCTTCGCGGGCGGCTATGCGGCGGGCTACTACAGCTACAAATGGGCCGAGGTGCTTTCCGCCGACGCCTACGCCGCCTTCGAGGAAGCCGCGCAATCCGCGCAGTCGAGCGTGCTCGACGCGGCCACGGGCACGCGCTATCGCAGGGAAATTCTCGAAGTGGGCGGCAGCCGCCCGGCAATGGAATCGTTCAAGGCGTTCCGCGGCCGCGAGCCGAGCATCGACGCCCTGCTGCGCCACAACGGCATGGAGCAGCCGCCCGCGCAACACTGAACGCGGGCCGTTTCCTCGCCTCGCCGACGAAAACCGCGCACTCCGGTGCGCGGT
>NZ_CAJMZE010000051.1:0-33405 GCF_905220235.1 Paraburkholderia sp. J41
GACTTTCATTCACACGCTCCAAAGTTACGAATACGTCAACCTGGCGGACATTATAGCGAGAGCCTTTCCGGCCGCTTTTTCCGCCAGCATCTTCCCGCACCACCGCTGCCCGCGCCGTTCGCGCCGGGCAACGCTCCGTTATAGCGAACGATCG
Source organism: Paraburkholderia sp. J41 (assembly GCF_905220235.1). Taxonomy (NCBI): domain Bacteria; kingdom Pseudomonadati; phylum Pseudomonadota; class Betaproteobacteria; order Burkholderiales; family Burkholderiaceae; genus Paraburkholderia; species Paraburkholderia sp. J41. The sequence goes on from NZ_CAJMZE010000051.1 coordinate 155, forward strand.
TGCGATTTTAAGTCGGAAAAATCCCGTGCCTCAAGCCCGGGACCCGACGGATATCTCTAAATCCCATGCCGCGAGGCGCGCTCACCACGACGTGATAACGGCGCCGCCGAACTTCGATTCGACGAACTGTTTGACCTCCGGCGAGTGATACGCCGCCACGAGCTTCGCCACCCACGGTTTGTTGCGGTCGGCTTCGCGAATCGCGAGCACGTTCACGTACGGGCCTTTCGCGTCCTCGATCGCAATCGCGTCCTGCTTCGGCTTGAGGCCCGCCTCCATCGCGAAGTTCGTATTGATGGCGGCGGCGTCCACGTCGTCGAGCGAGCGTGGAATCTGCGCGGCGTCGAGTTCGACGATCTTCAGCTTCTTCGGGTTTTCCACGATGTCGAGCGGCGTTGCCTTGAGGCCCGCGTCGGCGCGCAGCTTGATCAAGCCCTGCTTTTGCAGCAACAGCAGCGCGCGGCCGCCGTTGGTCGGATCGTTCGGCACCGCAATGCGCGCGCCCGGCTTCAGGTCGGCAAGCGATTTGAGCTTCTTCGAGTAGATGCCCATCGGGAACGTGATGGTGTCCGCGATCTTGATGAGCTTGTAGCCGCGGTCTTTCACCTGCGCGTCGAGATACGGCCCATGCTGGTAACTGTTCGCGTCGAGATCGCCGCTCGCGAGCGCCGCGTTCGGCTGCACGTAGTCGGAGAATTCGACGATCTTGATCGTGAGCCCGTTCTTCGCGGCCACGCTTTTCACCACTTCCATCAACTGCTCGTGCGGGCCGCCCGTCACGCCCACCTTGATGGTTTCGTCGGCGTGCGCGCTGAGCGGCGCCAGCGTGGCGATGAGCGATGCCGCGCCGAGCGCAGCCGCGAGCCGAATCATGAAACGACGTTGCATACCGAACCCCGGTCTCGAAGATAGATGTTGTTGGCGCGACTTACTTGTGACTAAGCCGGCGCACGAGCCAGTCGCCGAGCGACTGTACGAGCTGCACGAACACGATCAGGATCACGACCACGATCAACATCACTTCGGGTTCGAAACGCTGATAGCCGTAGCGGATGCCGAGGTCGCCGAGCCCGCCGCCGCCGATCGCGCCCGCCATTGCCGAATAGCCGACGAGCGAGATGAACGTGATCGTCAAGCCGGCCACCACGCCGGGCAGCGATTCGGGCAGCAGCACCTTGAACACGATCTGGCGCGTGCTCGCGCCCATGGCCTGCGCCGCTTCGATCAGGCCGCGATCGACTTCACGCAGCGCGGTTTCCACGAGACGCGCGACGAACGGCGCCGCCGCGATGGTGAGCGGCACGATGGCGGCCGCGGTGCCGATCGACGAGCCCACCACGAGGCGCGTGAACGGAATCACGGCCACGAGCAGGATGATGAACGGCGTCGAGCGCACGGCGTTGACGACCACGCCCATCGCGCGATTCGCGGCGATGTTTTGCAGCACGCCGTCGCGGTCGGTGAGATAGAGCAGCACGCCGAGCGGCAGGCCGATGGCCGCGCCCACGAGTCCCGAGATGCCCACCATGACGAGCGTTTCCCAGAACGACTGGATGAACATGTCGAACATTTCACTCCACATGGGACAGCTCCTCCACCACCACGCCTTGCTCGCGCAACCAGGCCATCGCCTGCGCCACCTTCGCCGGCTCGCCGCCCGCCAGCACCGCGAGCGAACCGAACGCCTGGCCCTGAATCTCGTCGATCTGGCCGTGCAGAATGTTGAAATCGAGTTCGAAACGGCGAATCGTTTCCGACAGGACCGGCTGATCGACGCCGGTGCCCGTGAACGCGAGCCGCAGCAAATGGCCGCGCCCCTGCGCGAGACGTTCGGCCACGCGCGCCTTGAGCGCGGGCGGCAATTCCTGCGCGATCACGTCGCCGAGCAGCGCGCGCGTGACCTCATGGCGCGGTTGCAGGAACACGTCGATCACGGGACCGCTTTCCACCACGCGCCCCGCGTCGAGCACGGCCACGCGGTCGCACACCTGTTTGATCACTTCCATCTGGTGCGTGATCATCACGATCGTCAGATTCAGCTCGCGATTGATCTTGCGCAGCAAATCGAGAATCGCACGCGTGGTTTCCGGGTCGAGCGCGGAGGTCGCTTCGTCGGAAAGCAGCACCTTCGGCTTGCTCGCGAGCGCGCGCGCGATGCCCACACGCTGCTTTTGCCCGCCGCTGATCTGCGACGGATAACGGTCCTTCTGCGCGGTGAGCCCGACCAGATCGAGCAACGGCAGCACCGCCGCCTCGATCTGCGCGCGCGTCGCGCCCGCGAGTTCGAGCGGCAGCGCCACGTTGTCGAACACCGTGCGCGACGAGAGCAGATTGAAATGCTGAAAAATCATGCCGATCTCGCGGCGCGCTTCGCGCAGGTCCGCGTTCGGGAGCGACGTGAGCGTGCGGCCGTTGACGACGATGTCGCCTTCGCTCGGCCGCGTCAGCAGGTTGATCGTGCGCACGAGCGTGCTCTTGCCCGCCCCGCTGCGCCCGATGATGCCGAACACTTCGCCCGGCGGAATCGTCAGATTGACGTTGTGCAACGCTTCGATCCAGCCTTGTGGGCCGGCGAAGCGCTGGGACACGTTTCGAATTTCGATCATGGAAAAAACGAAACGGCGGTGTGCCGCGCGCCGCTTGCCCCCGGCGATGGAAACATCGCGGCGGGCGCGTCGCATCGGCAAACAGCGCCGTTGATGGACTGGATTTAACCCGGCATTTTACCCTGGCGTCCCACATTCCTTTTAATAATTGATTTGGATATTTTCATAACCAGACAGCATTAGAGGAAGCTTGCGGCGGAGTATCGCGCGCAACATTGCCCGCTACACTCCGCCAACATTCCGGCGCCTACAACAATCGTTCTAACCGGGAACACGATGGAGACAAAACCCGGCGTGCAGCTCACCGCCGCGACCGCGTTCGCCGAGATTGCGCAACGCTCCACCCTACGCACGCGCGACGGCGTGGAACTGCCGCTTTTCGTCTGGCGCGCGCGCCCACGACCGCCGCGCGCAGCCCTCGCGCTCGTACACGGCCTTGCCGAGCACGCGTGCCGTTACGCGGCGCTGGCCGCACGACTGAACGCGGCAGGCATCGACGTCTACGCGGTTGATTTGCGCGGGCACGGCCACGCGCCCGGCCGGCGCGCGTGGATCACGCGCTTCGACGATTACCTCGACGACGCCGAAGCGCTCGTCGAACACGCGAGCGCCGCGTGCGCGCCCCACGAAACGCCGCTCTTTCTGATGGGCCACAGCATGGGCGGCGCGATCGCCGCGCTCTACGCGGTCGAACGCCTGCCGCGCGCACGCGCGCCGCTCGCCGGAATGCTGCTGTCGAGCGCCGCGCTCGCGCCCGGCCGCGACGTGCCCGCATGGATGATCGCCGCAAGCCGCGTCATGAGCGCGGTCTGGCCACGCTTTCCGGCCATGAGGATCGACGCCGCGCTGCTCTCGCGCGACCCCGCCGCGGTCGAGGCCAATCGCGCCGACACGCTCGTGCATCACGGCGCGATTCCCGCGCGCACGGGTGCCGAACTGCTGGGCGCGATGCGGCGCATCGAAGCGGGCCGCGCGCAGTTGCGGCTGCCCGTGCTCGTGTGGCACGGCACGCAAGACAAGCTCACGGAACCCGACGGCAGCCGTGCGTTCGGCGAACACGCGGGATCGCCCGACCGCACGCTCGCGCTCTACGAAGGCAGTTATCACGAGACGCTCAACGACCTCGACCGCGAGCGCGTGATCGCCTCGATGATCGACTGGATCGAGCGCCGCCGCTGAACGCCGGCGGCAGGCGCGCCGTACGATTGCCGCTTATTTCGCGCCGCGTTTGTCGATGAACGCCTGCACGCCGTCGAGCGCGGCGTCGTTCATCATGTTGCAGGCCATGGTTTGACCGGCGAGCTGGTACGCGGCTTCGACACCCATTTCCAGTTGCCGGTAGAACAAGCCCTTGCCGGCCGCCACGGCCGCTTGCGGCTTGGCGCAAATGCGCGCGGCAAGCGCCGTGACGGCGGCATCGAGTTCGTCGGCGGGCACGACGCGATTCACGAGCCCTTCGCGCAGCGCCGTGGGCGCGTCGATAAAATCGCCCGTCATCAGCATTTCGAACGCGGTCTTGCGCGCCACGTTGCGCGTGAGCGGCACGGCGGGCGTCGAGCAGAACAGCCCCAGATTGATGCCCGACACGGCGAAGCGCGACGAATCGGCGGCCACGGCCAGATCGCACGCCGCGACGAGCTGGCAGCCGGCGGCCGTCGCCACGCCCTGCACGCGCGCGATGACGGGCTGCGGCATCTTCTGGATCGTCAGCATCATCTTCGAGCAGCGCTCGAACAGCTTCGCGTAATAGCCGTGCGAAGGCGCCGCGCGCATTTCCTTGAGATCGTGGCCCGCGCAAAACGCGCGTCCCGCCGCCGCGATCACGACCACGCGCGCTTCCGACTTCGCGATGGCCGCAAGCTCCGCCTGCACCGCGTCGATCAGCGCGCCGGAAAGCGCGTTGAACGCGTCGGGCCGGTTGAGCATGAGACGCACGACGCCGGGCACGCCGTACGCATCGCGCGTGACTTCGACGAGCGGCGCCGCGGCGGCGGCGGCGGCGGCGGCAGCGGCGGCAGCGGCGGCAGCGGCGGACGGGGACGAAGCATTCATGACGCGGACTCCTTCGATAAAACGGCGCGCTCAGATATCGGCGAGCGCGCGCAGATGCGCGACCACGCTGCGGCCGAGCGCCGAGAGGTTATAGCCGCCTTCGAGGCAACTCACGATGCGGCCCTTCGCGTGGCGATTCGCGATCATGCGCATCTGCTCCGTGATCCACGCGAAATCGTCTTCGACCAAGCCCATGTTGCCGAGATCGTCCTCGCGATGCGCGTCGAAGCCCGCCGAAACGAACAACATTTGCGGCTTGAATTCGTGCAGGCGCGGCAGCCACATGATGTCGATGGCCTCGCGCACGTCCATGCCCTTGGTGCGCGCGGCCATCGGCAGATTGACCATGTTCGGCGCGGGATGGTCCGCGCCCGAATACGGATAGAACGGATGCTGGAAAAAGCTGCACATGAGCACGCGCGGGTCGCCCGCGAACGCGGCCTCGGTGCCGTTGCCGTGATGCACGTCGAAGTCGATGACGGCGACGCGCTCCAGCCCGCGCACTTCCAGCGCGTGGCGCGCCGCGATGGCGACGTTGTTGAAGAAGCAGAAGCCCATGGCGCGCGCCGGTTCGGCGTGGTGGCCGGGCGGCCGCACGCTGCAAAACGCGTTTTCGTAGCGGCCCGCGAGCACGGCGTCGGTGGCCGCAATCGCCGCGCCGGCGGCGCGCAGCGCGGCCTGCCACGTATGCGGGTTCATCAGCGTGTCGGGGTCGATCTCGGCATAGCCTTCCTGCGGCGCGGTCTTGCGGATGAAGTCGATGTGCGCCTGCGTGTGTACGCGCAGCAGATCGGCCTCGGTGGCGAGCGACGCGGACTCGTCGCGCTCGACGAGCGTGTCGATACGGCTCGCGATCAATTGATCTTCGATGGCCTGGAGACGCGCGGGGCATTCGGGATGCCACTCGCCCATTTCATGGCGCAAGAAGTCGGGATGAGAGAAGAAACCGGTCGTCATGAGTCGCGCTGGCCGCGTTCGCCGCCTGCGCGGCGCCGCGGGTCTCCTTCCGTTTGTCGGCGCGCCGGCGGGCGCGCGATGAGCCATCACGTTACCACAGCGACTTCGTCCGAACCGTGTGCGCCGGCGCACAGTGAGGCGGCCCGCGCCAGGGCCTCGGGTATACTGCCCCCGATCTTTCCCACTGCTTCGAACTTCCCCGCTCATGACGCTCAAGACCGCCCTGCCCGCCTCCGGCCGCCTGCATCGCACGACTCTCGCCCTCGCGCTCTGCGTGGCGGCGTCGTTGGGCGCGGGCGCGGCGCGTGCCCAGTCGAGCGCCCGGCCCGGCGCGCCGCTCAAGCTCGCGCAGGCCCAGCCGCAAACGCCGCCGTCGCAGGGCCAGACGTTCGAGGAAGAAATCGTCCCGCAGCGCTACGCGAACAACCCGGACGTCGACGGCTTCATCAACGACATGGTCGCGCGCTACGACTTCGACAGCGCGGCGCTGCACGCCCTTTTCGCGGGCGCGAGCTATTCGGCGACGGCGGTGAAGCTCGTCACGCCTTCGACCACGCCGGGCATCAAGAACTGGCGCGCGTATCAGGCGCGCTTTCTCGACGCGGTGCGCATCAACGCGGGCGTGAAGTTCTGGCGTGCGAACCAGGCCACGCTGCAACGCGCCTCGGACGAGTTCGGCGTGCCGCCGGAGGTGATTGTCGGCATCATCGGCGTGGAGACGATCTACGGGCGCTACATGGGCAATTTCCGCGTGCTCGACGCGCTCACGACGCTCGCGTTCGATTACCCGAACACGCCCAATCGCGCCGAGCGCATGGCAACCTTCCGCAAGAATCTCGAAGACTATCTGGTGTGGACGCGCGACTCGCAGATCGACCCTTCGTCGGTGCTCGGCTCGTACACGGGCGCGGTCGGCATTCCGCAATTCCTGCCCAGCAGCATCGTGCAATACGCCGTCGATTACGAAGGCAATCACCATATCGACCTGCGCAACAGCACGGCCGACGCGATCGGCAGCGTCGCGAACTATCTGAAGCAGAACGGCTGGGAAACGGGCCGCCCGGTGGTCTGGCGCATTGCGAGCGACGCGGGCAGCCAGGGCATTGCGCAGGCCGCCGCCGACGGCAAGCCCGAGCCGCGCTGGCCGCTCGATCAACTGCTGCGCTCGGGCCTCGCGCTCGATCAGCCCGACGTGGACATCGCCTCGGAGGCGGGCACGCCCGTCACCGTGATCGACCTGCCCACGCCAGGCCGCGCCACCGAATACATGCTGGGCCTGAAGAACTTCTACGTGCTCACGCGCTACAACCGCAGCTTTTTCTACGCGCTTTCGGTGTATCAGCTGGGCCAGCGCGTGAAAGCGCAGATGCTGGCGACGCAGCCGGGCGTGGGGATCGGACCGTCGAATCCGCCGTCGAATCAGCCATCGAATCCGCCATCTAACGTGCCGTCCAATGCGCCCTCCAGCGGCATTTCGCGTGGAATGCCGGGCGGAATGGCGGGCGCGCAGAACTCGCCTTCCGGCACGCCGTCGAGCGTGCCTGCCGTGCGCATGAACAATGGCGGCTACCTGACGAATCCCGCTGCCATGCAGCCCGCGCAGCCGCAGCCACAATAACGCGCCCGACACTTCGCCAAAACAAAAACGGCCTTCGGAAATCCGAAGGCCGTTTGCATTGGCGGCGCGCGCATTACAACGATTCGCGCCGAACAGGCCGCCGAACGCGCTAAATCGCGTCGATCAGGCCGGGAACACGCCTGTCGACAGATAACGGTCGCCGCGATCGCAGACGATGAACACGATGGTCGCATTCTCGAGCTGGCGCGAAAGACGCAACGCGACTTCGCACGCACCGCCCGACGAGATGCCGGCGAAGATGCCTTCCACGGATGCAAGACGGCGCGCCATGTTTTCGGCGGCGGCCTGACTCACGTTCTCGACGCGATCGACGCGGCTGCGATCGAAAATCTTCGGCAGATAGGCTTCGGGCCACTTGCGGATGCCGGGAATGCGCGAGCCGTCTTCGGGCTGCGCGCCGACGATCTCGATCGCCGGATTCTTTTCCTTCAGATACTGCGACGTGCCCATGATCGTGCCCGTCGTGCCCATCGACGAAACGAAGTGCGTGATGCGCCCTTCCGTTTCGCGCCAGATTTCGGGGCCGGTGGATTCGTAGTGGGCGAGCGGATTGTCGGGGTTCGCGAACTGGTCGAGGATGATGCCCTTGCCGTCGCGCTGCATCTGCTCGGCGAGATCGCGCGCGTATTCCATGCCGCCCTTCACGGGCGTGAGCATGATTTCGGCGCCGTAAGCGGCCATGCTCTGGCGGCGCTCGACCGAGAGATCCTCGGGCATGATCAGCACCATCTTGTAGCCGCGAATGGCCGCCGCCATCGCGAGCGCAATGCCGGTGTTGCCGCTCGTCGCCTCGATCAGCGTGTCGCCGGGCTTGATGCGGCCGCGCTCCTCGGCCTTGCGGATCATCGACAGCGCCGGGCGGTCCTTCACCGAACCCGCCGGATTATTGCCTTCGAGCTTGGCGAGAATGACGTTGTTGCGGGCGCGGATTTCGTCGTCCGGCAGACGGACGAGTTGCACGAGCGGCGTATTGCCGATCGTGTCTTCAATGGTCTTGTAGGGCATGGAGATGGCAGTAAGGCGCGTTTGACTCGATCCGACGATTCTAAACCAGGCGGCGGTCCACCGCAGGTGCAGCCCGGGTTGGCCCTTGCGCGCGTGGGGACGCAGGCGCGTGCGCGGAGCCGCAATGCCGCCCGCGCGGCATCGACGCGCATCCCTTGCGCCAAGACACGCATGAATCGCGGATCAAGCGCACGGATCAAGCGCACGGATCAAGCGCACGGATCAAGCGCACGAATCAAGCGCAAAAAGCCCGCGGCCGTGACCGCGGGTCAACGTCGCGGACGAAGTGTGAGGCACTTCGCCCGGCGACACCTGAAGGAGAGACTGCGGCCCCGCAACGTGCGGGGCATCGCCGGTCCGCCGCTGAGAACCGGCGGACCGGCGCGAAGCGGGAAAGCGGCAAAGCGCTACTTTTTGACCGAAACGGCAACGCCCGGCGGCGCCGCGGGTTTCGCGCCCGCGACCTTCTGCGCGCCTTGCGCGGACGTTGCCGGTGCGGCTGGTGCAGCTTGTGCGCTCGCCGTGCCCACGCCCAGCCCTTCGGCCTGCAAGCGTTCGACCGTGTGGCCGCCCAAGCCCTTCACGCGCTTGCCGAGGTCGGACGCATCCTTGAACGGCCCGTGTGCGCCGCGCTCGTCGAGAATGGCCTTGGCGCGCGCGGGCCCGATGCCCTTGATGCCGCGAAGCGCGTCTTCATTGGCGGTGTTGACGTCCACCGCCGCGAATGCGTGGCCGAAGGCGAAAAGCAGCGCAGCCGCTGCGAGCAATTTCCTGATCATGCTGGATCTCCGTTGAAACCCGCCGGCGACCGTCGCCGGCGAGGAGAGTCCAGTTTATGAAGTCGCGCCTTCGCGTTACACCTGGCCAGATAGCCAACGTACGTAACGATCGACGCCTTCCTGAACCGTCAGGAACGGCGCGTCGTAGCCCGCCGCGCGCAGCTTCGTCTGGTCGGCCTGCGTGAAGCACTGGTACTTGCCGCGCAGCGCGTCGGGGAACGCAATGTACTCGATCAGCCCTTCCTTCACCTGCTCCGCCAGCGTCAGCGCGCCCTTGCCTTCCAGCGCGCGCAGCGTGTTCACCACGCTCGTGGCGATGTCGTTGAACGGCTGCGCGCGGCCGCTGCCCAGATTGAAGATGCCGCTCTTCCCCGGATGATCCAGGAAGAACAGGTTCACCTTCACCACGTCCTCGACGGACACGAAATCGCGCGTCTGCTCGCCCGGCGCGTACCCGTTGTACTCGCCGAACAGCTTCACCTTGCCCTCGGCGCGGAACTGGTTGAAGTTGTGGAACGCCACCGACGCCATGCGCCCCTTGTGCGTTTCGCGCTGGCCGTACACGTTGAAGTAGCGAAAGCCCGCGATCTGGCTCTGCGCCGAGGGCAGCACGCGCCGGATCACCTGATCGAACAGGAACTTCGAATAGCCGTAGACGTTGAGCGGCGCCTCCACTTCGCGCTCCTCCACGAAGCGCGTGGAGCCGCCATATACCGAAGCCGACGACGCATACAGAAACTGCACGCCTTGCGCGAGGCACGCGTCGAGCACCGCGCGGCTGTAGCGGAAGTTGTTCTCCATCATGTAGCGGCCGTCGGTTTCCATCGTGTCCGAGCAGGCGCCTTCATGAAAGATCGCGCGCACGCGGCCGAAGTCGCCGCGCGCAAAACGCTCCACGAATTCGGTCTTGTCGATGTAGTCGTCGATCTCGCAATCGACGAGATTCTTGAACTTGTCCGCGCGGGTGAGGTTGTCGACGGCGATGATGCGGTCTTCGCCGCGTTCGTTGAGCGCCTTGACGATGTTGCTGCCGACGAAGCCGGCCGCGCCGGTGACGATGAGGGTCATGATGGTTGTGCAGTGAAGCGCTTGACGCCAGGTTGACAAGAGGTTGAAGCGCCGCCGGGAAAACTCTCCGGAAACCCCGGCTGGCGTGAACCTGTCCGGCAACGCGCGTCAAGGACGCGCTGCGGCGGTTTTTTTAGGGAGTTACTGAAACAGTTCGTCGTAGTCGACGGTGGCGGTGCCGAGCTTGCCGACCACGATGCCGGCCGCGCGGTTCGCGAGCGCCACGCCGTCGGCGAGCGGCATGCCCGCGCCCAGCATCACGGCAACGGTCGCGATGACCGTGTCGCCGGCGCCGGACACATCATACACTTCGCGCGCATCGGCGGCCGCGTGCATCACGCCGCTCTCCGAAAAGAGCGTCATACCCTCTTCCGAGCGCGTGAGCAGCAGCGCGTCGAGTTGCAGATCGCGGCGCAGCTTCGTCACGCGCGCGAGCAGATCGTCTTCCGACTTCCAGGTGCCGATCACCTCGCGCAGTTCCGCGCGGTTCGGCGTAATGACGCTCGCGCCGCGATAGCGCTCCCAGTCGTCGCCCTTCGGATCGACGAGCACGGCCTTGCCGGCGGCGCGCGCCTTCGAGATCATCTGCGTGACGTGCGTGAGGCCGCCCTTCGCGTAATCCGACATGAGGATCACGTCGTGCGCGGGCAGCAGCGCGTCGAAGCGCGCGAGGCCCGCGAGCAGCACTTCGTGCGCGGGCGTGTTCTCGAAATCGACGCGCAGCAACTGCTGCTGGCGCGACAGCACGCGCAGCTTGATGGTGGTCGGCAGCGCGGGATCGCGCTCGAGATGCGCCTCGACGTTGCTCTCGCCGAGCAGTTCGACGATGCGCTCGCCCGGCTCGTCATGGCCGACCACGCACAGCAGCCCGGCCTGCGCGCCGATCGCCACCGCGTTGCGCGCGACGTTGGCCGCGCCGCCCAGGCGGTCTTCCTGGCGCTGCACGTGGACGACCGGCACCGGCGCTTCGGGCGAGATGCGGTTGACGTCGCCGAACCAGTAGCGGTCGAGCATCACGTCGCCCACCACGAGCACGCGCGACTTCGCGAGCGTCTCGCGCGGCACGGTCTGCACGCCCGGCGCTTGCGCGAACGCGGTTTCAGGTTGAGGAGTTTGCGTGTTTGACATGGGGTCGCCCAATCGAATAATAGTCAATGCCGAGTTCCGCCATGGCGTCGGGCTCGTACAGATTGCGTCCGTCGAAAATGCGCGGCGCCTTCAGCACCGACTTCAGATACGCGAAATCCGGCGCCTTGAAAGCCGTCCATTCCGTGACGATCACGAGCGCGTCCGCCCCCGCGAGCGCCTCGTCCTGGCTCGCCGCGAACGAAAGGCGCGCGCGCTGCCCGGGCGCTTCGGCGAGATCGAGCGCGAACACGCGCTTCGCCTCTTCCGCCGCCACCGGATCGTAGGCCGCGACCGTCGCGCCGCGCGCGAGCAGGTCGGCGATCAGGCGGCGGCTCGGCGCCTCGCGCATGTCGTCGGTGTTCGGCTTGAACGCGAGGCCCCAGACGGCGAAGTGCCTGCCCGTCAGATCCTCGCCGCACGCGTCGACGATCTTCTTCACGAGCACTTCCTTCTGGCCGCGATTGACGTCCTCGACGGCTTCGAGAATGCGCAGGTTCTGGCCCGACTCGGCGGCCGTGCGGATCAGCGCCTGCACGTCCTTCGGGAAGCACGAGCCGCCATAGCCGCAGCCCGCATACAGAAAGTGATAGCCGATGCGCGGGTCGGAGCCAATGCCGCGGCGCACCGATTCGATGTCGGCGCCCACGCGATCGGCCAGATTCGCCATTTCGTTCATGAACGAAATGCGCGTCGCCAGCATCGCGTTGGCCGCGTATTTGGTGAATTCGGCCGAGCGCACGTCCATGTAGATCGTGCGTTCGTGATTGCGGTTGAACGGCGCGTAGAGGCGCTTGATCTTCTCGCGCGCGAGCTTGCCGTTCTCGTCCTCGTCGAGGCCGATGATGATGCGGTCGGGCCGCATGAAGTCGTCGACAGCCGCGCCCTCCTTCAAAAACTCCGGGTTCGAGACGACCGAGAAGCGGTGCTGCGCGCTTGCGCCAAGGCCGCGTTTCGCGAGTTCCCCGGCGAGCACCGCCTGCACGCGCTGCGCCGTGCCCACGGGCACCGTGGATTTGTCGACGACGACCTTGAAGCCGTCCATGTGACGGCCGATGCTGCGCGCCGCCTCGAGCACGTATTGCAGGTCGGCCGAGCCGTCCTCGTCGGGCGGCGTGCCCACGGCGATGAACTGCACCTCGCCGTGCGCGACGCTCGCGGCGACGTCGGTGGAAAACGTGATGCGGCCGGCGGCGCGGTTGCGCGCGATCAGTTCGATCAGGCCGGGCTCGTGAATGGGCACGCCGCCGCCGTTCAGGATCTCGATCTTGCGCGGATCGACGTCGAGGCAAAAAACGTCGTGGCCGATTTCGGCCAGACACGCGCCGGTGACGAGACCGACGTAGCCGGTGCCGATTATGGTGATCTTCATAGGCGCTCCGATAACTGAAGCAGATGACGAAATAACGTTGGGGCGCGCGGCTGTCCGCGCGCCGCGCGCGAACTTACCGGCTTGCCGCGGGCCAGACGCGAGCGGCGTTCATCGGCCTGGCGCAGCGCGCCCGGCAAGACGCGCCCGGCGAGCGCTCAACTCGATGCCGGAATCGGCTCGACGCGGCGCGGCGCATAGGTTTCCCAGCCGCTGCAACCGGGGCACTGCCAATAGAAGAGGCGCGCGCGGAAGCCGCAGTTCTGGCACGTATAGCGCGGCAGATTCTTGGTGCGCTGCTGCAACAGCTTGTGCATGAGTTCGAGTTCGCTGCGGCGCGGCTCCTCGGCCGTCGCCTGCTGCGCTTCGAGCAAACGCGCCATGCCGGCAAGATTCGGCGACTTCTGCATCTGCGTGCGCGCGAGCGTATGCGCCGCATCCGCGCCGCGCAACGCCGCAACATATTTATAGGCCACGTCGAGTAAATCGTTCGACGGATACGCATCGACCCACGACGTCAGCACCTGCGCGCCTTCGTCGGCGCGGCCGAGCGCCTCGTATGCCTTCATCACCTTTTCGGCGACGAGCGGCAAATAGGCGGGATTCTGCGCCTCGACCTCGCGCCAGTGCGTAAGCGCCGACTCCGACGCGCCGCTCGCGGCATCGACATCGCCCGCAAGAATGGTCGCGCGCACGTTCTGCGGATTCGCCTTGAGCGCGAGCCCGAGCTGACGGCGCGACTCGTCGGGCTTCTTTTGTTGCAGCGCTTCCTGCGCAAGTTCGCAGTGGAATTGCGCGATTTCGAGACCGAGCGGCGCGGCGCCCATGGTCTCCAGCGAGCGCGCCGTGTCGATGCAGCGGTTCCAGTCCTTCTCGATCTCGTAGATCGTGAGCAGCGCGCGTTGCGCGCCGAGCGCGTAATCGCCCGACTTGAGCTTGCCGAAGGTTTCTTCCGCGCGATCGAGCATGCCCGCTTTCAGAAAGTCCTGACCGAGTTCGAACAGCGCGTGATCGCGCTCGTTCACCGGAAGATCGGAACGCGAAAGCAGATTCTGATGCACGCGAATCGCGCGATCGGTTTCGCCGCGGCGGCGGAACAGATTGCCGAGCGCGAAGTGCAGTTCGACCGTTTCGGGGTCGAGCTTGGCGACTTCGATGAACGCGTCGATCGCCTTGTCGGGCTGCTCGTTGAGCAGGAAATTGAGGCCGCGAAAATACGAGCGCGGCAGGTTGGCGCTTTCGGACAGCAGCGCCTTCAGATCGTAGCGCGACGCCATCCAGCCAAGCGCGAACGCGACTGGAATAACGAGGAGCCACCAGAAATCGAGATCCATGCGAGCGATGGTATGAGCGGTGGATGAGCGATGGCAAGCCGGCGATCGAGCGCCGCGCGACGCGCGCGCGGCAAAGCCAGGCCTATCAGATGAGCGGCGGCAGCGGCGGTTCCACGGGCACGACCGGCGTTTCGCGCGCGACCCGCAAGTCGCGTTTCAGGCGCGCGTTCTCCATGCGCAGCCGGAACACCGCGGGCAGCGCCGAAAGCAGCCCCGCGAGCAAGCCGACCACGAAAAACGCGAGGCCGATCAGGATCAGCGGAGCCTGCCACGAATATCCGGCCAGGAAGTTAAGCGTCGCGGTTTGCGTGTTGGCGAGCGCGAGCACGAGCAGCAGCACGAACACCAGCACACGGATCACCCAGGCGATCAATCTCATGAAGGATTCTCTTGGCAATTGCGGCAGTTGCGAAAACACGGGCGGAACCAAGGTCCCGCGAAGTGTCCCGTATTGTAAATGAAGGCCCCGTCCGCGGGCACGTGCGAGCCGTCGCAGGGACTGCGCCGCGGTCGCGGCGAGCGGCGCCGCCGCCGCCCATGCGCGCTCGAAAACACAAGCGAAAAAAAAGCGCCGGGGTCGTTAAACCCCGGCGCTTCCTACCGGTCCATGCGTTCCGGCCATCTGGCATTGACCGCCGACGACCGCAACCGCTCGATATCTCGAACGTTACAGGTCGTCGTCCGGCTCGTCCGCCTTGAGCGGCTCGCCCGAACGACGGTCCACGCGCTCGCGCAGTTCCTTGCCCGGCTTGAAGTGCGGCACGAACTTCTCGGGTACCAACACTTTCTCGCCCGACTTGGGATTGCGCCCAACGCGCGACGGCCGGCGATTCAGGCCAAAGCTGCCAAAGCCACGAATTTCGATGCGATGACCCTTGGCAAGCGCCTCGGACATCGCGTCGAGCATCGTTTTGACCGCGAAATCCGCATCTTTGAGAACAAGTTGCGGAAATCGCGTAGCCAGCTGCGCGACCAATTCAGATTTGGTCATACTTCAGCTTGCCCCCGTTTGAGGCCTTACTGGTTCTGGCCGTCGAGCTTGGCCTTGAGCAGCGCGCCAAGGTTGGTCGTGCCCGTGGCGGCCGAACCGTTGTCCGACGACATGCTGCGCAGCGCTTCCTGCGTCTCGGCCGAATCCTTGGCCTTGATCGACAGGTTGATGCCGCGCGACTTGCGGTCGATGTTGATGATCATCGCATTGACCTTGTCGCCTTCCTTCAGCACGTTGCGAGCGTCTTCCACGCGGTCTTGCGCGATTTCCGAAGCACGCAGGTAGCCTTCGACGTCCGCGTTCAGGGTAACGACCGCACCCTTCGCGTCCACCGACTTGACCACGCCGTCGACGATCGAACCCTTGTCGTTGACAGCAACGAAGTTGCTGAACGGGTCGCCTTCGAGCTGCTTGATGCCGAGCGAGATGCGTTCCTTCTCGACGTCGATGCCCAGAACCACGGCTTCGACTTCGTCGCCCTTCTTGTACTTGCGCACGGCTTCTTCGCCGGTTTCCGACCACGACAGGTCCGAAAGGTGAACCAGACCGTCGATGCCGCCGGGCAGACCGATGAACACGCCGAAGTCGGTGATCGACTTGATGGCGCCCTGGATCTTGTCGCCCTTCTTGAAGTTGCGGCTGAAGTCATCCCACGGATTCGGCTTGCACTGCTTCATGCCGAGCGAGATGCGGCGGCGGTCTTCGTCGATCTCGAGGACCATGACTTCGACTTCGTCGCCAAGCTGCACAACCTTCGACGGCGCAACGTTCTTGTTGGTCCAGTCCATTTCCGACACGTGAACCAGGCCTTCGATGCCCGATTCGACTTCGACGAACGCGCCGTAGTCGGTGATGTTCGTGACCTTGCCGAACAGGCGCGTGCCCGACGGGTAACGGCGCGAGATGCCTTCCCACGGATCGTCGCCCAGTTGCTTGATGCCGAGCGAAACGCGGTTCTTTTCCTGGTCGAACTTGAGGATCTTGGCCGTGACTTCCTGGCCGACCGACAGCACTTCCGACGGGTGACGCACGCGACGCCATGCGATGTCGGTGATGTGCAGCAGGCCGTCGATGCCGCCGAGGTCCACGAACGCGCCGTAGTCGGTGATGTTCTTGACCACGCCGTTGACGATCGCGCCTTCCTTCAGCGTTTCGAGCAGCTTCGCGCGCTCTTCGCCTTGCGTGGCTTCGATCACCGCGCGGCGCGACAGCACGACGTTGTTACGCTTGCGGTCGAGCTTGATGACGCGGAATTCGAGCGTCTTGCCTTCGTACGGCGTCGTGTCCTTGACCGGACGCGTGTCGACGAGCGAACCCGGCAGGAACGCGCGGATGCCGTTGACCATCACGGTCATGCCGCCCTTGACCTTGCCCGTGATCGTGCCGGTCACGAGTTCGTTGTTGTCGAGCGCCTTTTCGAGCGAGAGCCACGAAGCGAGACGCTTCGCCTTGTCGCGCGACAGGATCGTGTCGCCATAGCCGTTTTCCAGCGCGTCGATCGCGACGGAAACGAAATCGCCCGCCTGAACCTCCACTTCGCCCTGGTCGTTCAGGAATTCCTCGATGGGAATGTAAGCCTCGGACTTCAGGCCAGCGTTCACGACCACGAAGTTGTGGTCGACGCGCACGACTTCAGCGGAGATGACTTCGCCAGCGCGCATATCCTGGCGGGTCAGCGACTCTTCGAACAGAGCCGCGAAAGATTCGGTATTCGGGGTGGAGGTTTGCAGATCGGACATAAAAATCTGGATTTGCATGGTTCCCGCTGCCTCGCCGGTCAATCTTGACGGTTCGGCGTTGAGGCCGGAACACAAGGTTCGCGGCACGGATGCGAAAGCCACACGGGGTTAAAGGGTTTAACAAAGGTCCGCCTCACTTGAAGCGGAACACCAACATTTACTGCCACTACGAGCCTGCTATGGAACGACTTTGCGGCGTGCTGCTTTTACTGCGCCTTGCCGTGAGGCTCGGCGTGCCGCACGGGCAATGCCCGGGGCAAGGCCCGATACCACTGCACGACCTGCTCGACCGCCTGGTCGATGGAAAGCGCCGAGGTATCGAGAAGCTGCGCATCCGCCGCGGGCTTGAGCGGCGCGGCCGCGCGGTTACTGTCGCGCGCGTCACGTTCACGCAAATCCCGGAGCAAGTCATCCATATTAGCAGAAAATCCTTTTTGGATCAATTGCTTATGCCGGCGGGCCGCGCGGGCCTCCACGCTGGCCGTCAGAAACACTTTCAGCGGCGCTTCCGGGAAGATTACGGTGCCCATGTCGCGGCCGTCCGCCACGAGTCCCGGCAGCTTGCGAAACGCGCGCTGACGCGCCACCAGCGCGGCGCGCACGCCCGGGTGCGCGGCGATCATCGAAGCGCGGTTGCCCACTTCCTCGGCACGGATTTCGTTCGAAACGTCAACGCTGTCGAGCTGCGCAAGCCCTTCGCGGAACGTGATATGGAGATCGTCGATGAGCCTCGCGAGGCCGTCGGCGTCGTCGGGCTCGATCGAATAGCGCATGCTCGCGAGCGCGGCCAGCCGGTAGA
The DNA here is from genome assembly GCF_905220235.1 of Paraburkholderia sp. J41. Taxonomy (NCBI): domain Bacteria; kingdom Pseudomonadati; phylum Pseudomonadota; class Betaproteobacteria; order Burkholderiales; family Burkholderiaceae; genus Paraburkholderia; species Paraburkholderia sp. J41. Next base: position 17,618 of record NZ_CAJMZE010000051.1, read on the forward strand.
GCGCGCCGCTGTCGAGCAGGTGAAAGCCCAGATGCGCGGCGACCAGCGTGGCCACCGTGCCTTTGCCGGAAGCGGTCGGGCCGTCGATCGTGATGACGGGCGTCGGATAAAAGGGACGAGTCGGTTTCATGCGGCGGAGCTATCCCGGCGAAGGATCAAGGTTGCGCGAGCGCAAGGAAGCGCTCGAAATAATCGGGGAACGTCTTGCCGACGCACTTCGGGTCGTTGATGCGCACCGGCACGCCGCCGAGGCTCACGAGCGAGAAGCACATCGCCATGCGGTGATCGTCGTAGGTATCGATGGCCGCGTTCGGCGTGAGTCGCGCGGGCGGGCGCACGATCAGATAGTCGGCGCCCTCTTCCACGCCGGCGCCCACCTTGCGCAATTCCGTGGCCATCGCGGCAATGCGGTCGGTTTCCTTGACGCGCCAGCTCGCGATGTTGCGCAGCGTGGTCGCGCCGTCCGCGAACAGCGCCGCCACGGCGATCGTCATGGCCGCGTCGGGAATCAGGTTGAAGTCCATGTCGATGGGGTCGAGCTTGCCGTGATCGTTGCCGACGCCGCGCACCTCGATCCAGTCGTCGGCCATCGTCACGTTGGCGCCCATGCGCCCAAGCGCCGCCGCGAAGCCGATGTCGCCCTGAATGCTCGCGCGCCCCACGCCTTCCACGCGCAGCGGGCCGCCGCCGATCGCGCCGGCCGCGAGAAAGTACGACGCCGACGACGCGTCGCCTTCCACCATGATCTTGCCCGGCGACCGGTAACGCACGCCCGCGGGAATCTCGAAGCGTTGCCAGCCGTGGCGCTCGACGTTCACGCCGAAGCGCGCCATCAGCTTGATCGTGATGTCGATATAGGGCTTCGAGATCAGCTCGCCTTCCACTTCGACGATCGTCACGCCGCCTTCGGCGCGCACGAGCGGCAGCGTCATGAGCAGCGCGGTGAGGAACTGGCTCGAGACGTCGCCGCGCACGCGAATGGGCGCGTCGGCCGCGATTTGCGCGGGACGGATGCGCAGCGGCGGGTAGCCCTCGTTCTCTTCGTAGTCGATCTTCGCACCGATCTGGCGCAGGCCGTCGACGAGATCGCCGATCGGCCGCTCGTGCATGCGCGGCACGCCATGAATGCGGTAGTCGCCGCCGTTCACTGCGAGCGCCGCCGTGAGCGGACGCACCGCCGTGCCCGCGTTGCCGAGAAAAAGATCGGCGCGCACCGCGGTGAACGCGCCGCGCGTGCCTTGCACGACGCAGGTGTCGTCCTCGCGCCTGAGCTTCACGCCGAGCGTTTCGAGTGCGTCGAGCATCACGCGTGTGTCGTCGGAATCGAGCAGATTCGTGATGGTCGTTTCGCCCTCGGCGAGCGCCGCGAGCAGCAGCACGCGGTTCGAAATGCTTTTCGAGCCGGGCAAGCGGATCGTGCCGGTCGCACGGGTGAACGGTCCGAGATCGAGGTGTTCCATGAACGTTTCCTGGTGTTGCGTGCTGGACGGCGCGGCGGGCGGTTGCCTCGGGTTTCGCGCCAGCCGCCGCCTGCTTGTGTCAGTTGTTTCCGTCGGTTTGCCGCGGTTTTGCTTCGATGTGCTTCGGTTTTGCCTGCATCGGGCTTCGGCCCGGCGTCTGGCGTCTATTTGCCGGATTCGCCGTCCGCCGGCGTCGTACCTGGCGCGCCCGGCGCGGCGCGCTTGCCGCCGCGCTCCTGCCACGCCTCGCGCGCCGCGCGCGAGCGCGCGAACGCGGTTTCGAGCGCGGCGCCGTCGCCACGGTCGATGGCGGCGCGCAGCTTCGCCAGCACCTCAGTGTAGCCGTCGAGTTCGGCGAGCAGCGCGGAACGGTTCGCGAGACATACGTCGCGCCACATCTCGGGACTCGACGCGGCGATGCGCGTGAAGTCGCGAAACCCGCCGGCGGCGAACGAAAATTTCAGCTCGGCGTCGGGCGCGCCGAGAATCTGGTCGACGAGCGCGAACGAGAGCACGTGCGGCAAATGGCTCACCGAGGCGAACACGCGATCGTGCTGCGCAGCCGGCATCTCGCCGATCACGGCGCCCGTGGCGCGCCACATCGCGGCCACGCGCGCGACGGCTTCGGGCGCGTTTTCCGCGAGCGGGCACAGCACGACGTTGCGGCCCACGTACAGATCGGGCAACGCGGCTTCGACGCCGCTCGACTCGCGCCCCGCGATCGGGTGGCCCGGCACGAACTGCCCGATGCGCGCGCCGAGCGCCGCGCGCGCGGCCGCGATCACGTCGCCCTTGGTGCTGCCCGCGTCGGTCACGACGGTGCTCGCGTCGAGGTGCGGCGCGATGCGTTCGAGCAACGATTGCGTCTGCGCGACCGGCGCGGCGATCAGCGCGATGTCGGCGCCCGCGAGCGCAGCGGCGAGCGCGGCTTCGTCGTCGAGTGTCGCGGCGGTATCGATCACGCCGAGTTCGAGCGCGCGCGCCACCGACTGCGCGTGGCGCCCCACGCCGACCACCTGCGCGCCCGGCGCCCGCGCTCCGCGCTCGCGCAAGGCGCGCGCGAGCGAGCCGCCGATCAGGCCGACGCCGAAGATCACGAGCTTGTTGAATGAAAACGTCGACGAAAAAACCGAATCCGCGCTCACGGCATCACCACAAAAAGAAGTTGCACGCTCATTGCGCGCCGATGGCCCGTTCGAGCGCCGCGACGAACGCGGCGTTCTCGTCGGCGAGACCCATCGTCACGCGCAGCCATTGCGGCAAACCGTAGTTGCCGACCGGACGCACGATCACGCCTTGCTTGAGCAGCGCGAGATTCACGCGCTCGCCGGCCGCATCGTCGTTCGCATCGCGCGCCACGCGCACGAGCACGAAGTTGCCGTCCGACGGCACGTATTCGAGGCCCAGACGCTCGAACGCGGCCGTGAGCGTGCGATAGCCTTCGGCGTTGAGCAATGCGCTGCGTTCGAGAAACGCCGCGTCGCCGAGTGCCGCAACGGCGGCCGCCTGCGCGAGCGTGTTGACGTTGAACGGCTGGCGCAGCCGGTTGAGCAGATCGGTCAATGCCGGCTGCGCGATGGCAAAGCCGACACGCAGGCCCGCGAGCCCGTACGCCTTGGAAAACGTGCGCGAGACGAGCAGGTTCGGATAGCGGCGCACCCACGCGATCGAGTCGTAGCGCTTGCCGGCTGCGAGATATTCGGTATATGCCTCGTCGAGCACGACCACGACGTGCGCCGGCACTTTCGCGATAAACGCCTCGAGCGTCGCGCCGTCGATGAACGTGCCGGTCGGGTTGTTCGGATTCGCGACGAACACGAGCCGCGTATCGGCGTCGATCGCGGCGAGCATCGCGCCGAGATCGTGCCCGTGCTTCACCGCCGGCGTGACCACGTGCCGCGCGCCCAGCCCTTGCGTGGCGAGCGCGTAGACCGCGAACGAATACTGCGAATAGACGATGGCCTGACCGCGCTCGACGAATGCATGCGCGGCCAGTTCGAGAATGTCGTTGCTGCCGTTGCCGAGCGTGATCCATTCGGACGGCACGTCGTAGCGGCGGCTCAGCGCGGCCTTGAGTTCGAACGCGTTCGAGTCGGGATAACGGCCCAGTTCGGCGGCGGCCGCGGCCAGCGCGCGCCGCGCCGACTCCGGCATGCCGAGCGGATTCTCGTTCGACGCGAGCTTGACGATGCGCGCCTCGTCCAGCCCGAACTGGCGCGCGACTTCCGGGATCGGCTTGCCGGCGATATAAGGCGCGATCGCGCGTACGTACGAAGGGCCGAATGGCGTGGTCATGCGAGTCTCCCAACGGGTTCCGGGCGCCGCGACCCTGGCGCGGTGAACGGCATCGTTTCGTTTCGAGGAAAGCGCGCCGCCCGACCGTTCGGGCGGCGCCGCCGGCCAAACGGCCTGGCGCTTCGGGCTTGAGCGGGGCGCTTGCGCTTCGCGCCGGAGCGCCGCTTTAGCGCGCGCGCGGATACGAGCCGAGAATCTTCAGAAACGCGGCCTTCCTGCCGAGTTCGTCGAGCGCGGCGGCCACGCTCGCGTCGTCGCGATGGCCTTCGAAGTCGATGTAGAAGTAATACTCCCACGTGCTGCCGAGCCGCGCGGGGCGCGACTCGAAGCGCGTCATCGAAACGCCGTGGCGCGCGAGCGGCTCAAGCAGCTTGTACACCGCGCCCGACTCGTTTTTGACCGTGACGATGATCGACGTTTGATCCTTGCCCGTGGGACCGGCGGCCTGCTTGCCGATCATCACGAACCGCGTGCGGTTATGCGGATCGTCCTGGATCAGCGCGTTGGCGATCAGCAAACCATAGTGCGTGGCGGCGCGCTCGCCCGCGATGGCGGCAATGGTCGGATCGGCGGCGGCGAGGCGCGCGCCTTCGGCGTTGCTCGCCACGGCCTGGCGCTCCAGTTGCGGCGCGTTCGCATTGAGCCAGTGCTGGCACTGCGCGAGCGATTGCGGATGCGCGCACACGCGCGTGACGCCTTGCAGGTTGCCGCTTTGCGTCATCAGGTTGTGCTGGATCGGCAGCGCGATTTCGCCGCCGATCACGAGCTGCGTTTCGAGGAACAGGTCGAGCGTGCGCGAAACCGCGCCTTCGGTCGAATTCTCGACCGGCACGACGCCGAATTCGGCCGCGCCCGCTTCGACCGAACGGAATACTTCGTCGATGGACGGACAGGCGAGACCTTCGATCGAGCGGCCGAAGTATTCGTGCATCGCCTGTTCGCTATAGGTGCCGACCGGCCCGAGAAACGCCGCCGAAACGATCTTTTCGAGCGAGCGGCTCGCGGCCATGATCTCCCGCCAGATCGCGCTGATGTGCTCGTTGCCGAGCGGGCCGTCGCTCATGTCCTGAAGGCGCGCGATGACCTGCATTTCGCGCTCCGGGCGAAACACCGGCGCGTTGAAGTGCTTCTTGACTTCGCCCACTTCGAGCGCGACGTTGGCGCGCTGGTTCAAAAGCGAGATGAGCTGCGCGTCGATGGCGTCGATGCGCTCGCGCAGCGGCTTGAGTTGGGAGTTGAGTTCGTCGTCCATGCGTGGAACCGGCAATGGGATAGCCGCGGGATAGCTGCGGGGAAAGATGCGGCGAGACGCGCGCGCCGGGCGTGCCGGGGCGCGCTCAGGCGTGCTTCGTCTCGAATTCCTTCATGTACTCGACCAGCGCCTTCACTGCCTCGAGCGGCACCGCGTTGTAAATCGATGCCCGCATGCCGCCGACGGACTTGTGGCCCTTCAGCTGCAACAGCCCGCGCGCCTTGGCGCCGGCGAGGAAATCCGCGTTACGTGTTTCGTCGGCGAGGAAGAACGGCACGTTCATCCGTGAGCGCGCGCGGCGCTCCACCTTGTTGATGTAGAAGCGGCTCGCGTCGATGGTTTCGTAAAGCAGCTTCGCTTTTTCGACGTTGCGCGCCTCGATGGCTTCGAGCCCGCCCTGGCGCTTGAGCCACTTGAACACGAGTCCGGCGATGTAGATGGCATACGTGGGCGGCGTGTTGAACATGGAATTGTTCGCGGCCACGGTTTTCCATTCGAACGCCGACGGACACACCGGCATCGCGCGATCGAGCAGGTCCTCGCGCACGATCAGCACCGTCACGCCCGCCATGCCGATGTTCTTCTGCGCGCCGCCGTAGAGCACGCCGTATTTGGCGATGTCCATCGGACGCGAGAGGATGTGCGAGGAAGCGTCGGCCACGAGCGGAATGTCGCCAAGATCGGGAATTTCGAACGTTTCCACGCCGTCGATCGTTTCGTTCGTACACAGATGCACGTAGGCGGGATCGTCGGAAAGCTTCCACTCGCTTCGCGCCGGCGCATGCGTGAAACCGGCTTCGGTGCGGCCCGTGGCGGCAATGTGCGCCTCGCCGTACTTGAGCGCTTCCTTTTGCGACTTTTGCGACCACGAACCCGTGATCACGAAGTCCGCGCGCGGCTTCGTGCCGAACAGGTTGAGCGGCACGATGGCGTTTTCACCGATGCCGCCGCCTTGCAGAAAGAGAATCTGGTGGCTCGCGGGCACTTGCAGCAACTCGCGCAGATCAAGCAGCGCCTCGCTGTGAATCTGCATGAATTCCGGTCCGCGATGGCTCATTTCCATCACGCCCATGCCGCTGCCGTGCCAGTCGAGCATTTCGTCGGCCGCCTGGCGCAGAACCTCTTCCGGCAACGCCGCCGGTCCGGCTGAGAAGTTGAAGACGCGCATCGTAATAGAGCCCCCGAGCCGGGCGCCGCCGCGAAAAAGCCGGAAAGCGCGCCAGAAAAAGAAAATGGCCGTCTGCGCTTATCGCGCAAACGGCCATTATCGCATTGTCGCCGGGAACCCGCCAACGCGGGCCGCCCGTCGATATCAACGCGCGATATGCCTTAACTTACTTGGCGACCTTGACCGCGGCGACTTCCCGGTCGGCCTGGTCACGCGTTGCCTTGATCGACTGCGGCATGTACTTCTGCATCAGACCGTTGACGACGTCGCGGCCCACCTGGTCCTGAACCTGGATGAACTTGCGGCCCGTCGGGCTGCGATAGAACGTGGTCAGATCCTTGATTTCCTGCGTGCTGTAGTACTTCGCGTAAGCGTCGTACTGAGCTTGCATGGCGTCCTGCTTGAACGAGTCGGTCGCGAAGACCTGACCTGCCGAGTCAACCAGCTTCGGCACGGTGTTCTTTTGCAGCGTCGGGACGGCGGCCTGCTTCTGCTTGTCCGACATCGTCTTGTTTTCCGAGAGCGCGTCCGAGAGGATAGCCGGGACGAGCTGCTTCGCCTGCATCTGGGCGCTGTTGCCGATTGCGCCGACGAGCTTCTGTGCGTCGATTGCGTCGAGCAGGTCCTTGATCGCGGCCTGCTTGGCCGGATCGACGGGTGCTGCGGCCGCAGCCGGAGCCGTGGCGGGCGCCTGGGACTGGAGCGCCTGGGCCATCGCAAACGTCGGCACGAGAGCGGCCAGCAACATCACCTGCTTGAATCGTTTTTGCATCATTACTCCCTTTGAAAAATGGATCTGCGTGAAACCCCGCGAGCCTCGGGGCGCTCTCTCGCCCGCCGGCCGGCTCGCCGGCACACCTATCATTAACCTGACACTCAGTCACCAAAAGGCCCGCTTGCGCGGGCCGACGCGGCATCTTACTCTCCGGACTCGCCTTCGCCCGGTTCGACGTCGCCTTCCACTTCGGCGTCCGCTTCGGCAATCTGCTGGAGACCAGAGAGCTTCGTGCCTTCGTCAAGGCTGATGAGTGTAACACCTTGCGTTGCACGGCCCATTTCGCGAATCTCCGAGACGCGCGTGCGGATCAGCACGCCTGTCGTGGTGATCAGCATGATCTCGGCTTCGGGGTCGACGAGCGTTGCCGCCACCACCTTGCCGTTGCGCTCCGAAGTCTGGATCGCGATCATGCCCTTCGTGCCGCGGCCGTGGCGCGTGTATTCGGTGATCGGCGTGCGCTTGCCGTAGCCGTTTTCGGTGGCCGTGAGCACCGACTGCTGCTCGTCGCCCGCCACCAGCAGCGCGATGACCTGCTGGCCGTCGTCGAGCTGCATGCCGCGCACGCCACGCGCCTCGCGGCCCATCGGGCGCACGTCGTTCTCGTCGAAGCGCACGGCCTTGCCGGCGTCCGAGAACAACATCACGTCGTGCTCGCCGTCGGTGATGGCCGCGCCGATCAGGTAGTCGCCGTCATCCAGACCCACCGCGATGATGCCCTTGCGCAGCGGCCGGCTGAACGCTTCCAGCGGCGTTTTCTTGACCGTGCCGAGCGACGTGGCCATGAAAACGAACTTGTCGGCCGAGAATTCCTTGACCGGCAGCACGACGTTGATCTTCTCGCCGTCCTGGAGCGGGAACATGTTGACGATCGGACGGCCGCGCGAGTTGCGCGAGCCCTGCGGCACCTCGTACACCTTGACCCAGTAAACGCGGCCGCGGTTCGAGAAGCACAGGATGTGGTCGTGCGTGTTGGCGATGAAGAGCGTGTCGATCCAGTCGTCTTCCTTCATCTGCGTGGCCTGCTTGCCGCGCCCGCCGCGCTTTTGCGCGCGATATTCCGACAACGGCTGCGATTTCACGTAACCGGAATGCGACATCGTCACGACCATGTCCTGCGGCGTAATGAGGTCTTCGGTGTTCAGCTCGGTCGCGTTCAGCTCGATCTTCGAACGGCGCGCATCGCCGAATTCGCTCTTGATCGAGGTGAGTTCGTCGACGATCATGACCGTTACGCGCTCGGGGCGCGCAAGGATGTCGAGCAGGTCGGCAATCTGCGCCATGACGTCGCGGTACTCGCCGATGATCTTGTCCTGCTCCAGCCCAGTGAGGCGCTGGAGACGCATTTGCAGGATTTCCTGCGCCTGCGTGTCGGACAAACGATAGAGGCCGTCGGCCTGCATACCGTATTGCGGGTTCAGCCCTTCCGGGCGGTAGGCGTCGCGGCCGCCCGCCGCGGCGTTGTCCTGCTCCGCGCGCGTGAGCATGTCGCGCACGAGCGACGAATCCCACGGACGGTTCATCAACTCCTGCTTCGCGATCGGCGGCGTGGGCGCGGCCTTGATGATCTCGATGAATTCGTCGATGTTGGCGAGCGCGACGGCAAGGCCTTCGAGCACGTGACCGCGCTCGCGCGCCTTGCGCAGTTCGTACACCGTGCGGCGCGTGAGCACTTCGCGGCGGTGCGAGAGGAAATGCTGGAGCATTTCCTTGAGGTTCAGCAGCTTCGGCTGGTTGTCCACCAGCGCGACCATGTTCATGCCGAACGTGTCCTGAAGCTGCGTTGCCTTATACAAATTGTTGAGGATCACCTCGGGCACTTCGCCGCGCTTCAGTTCGATCACCACGCGCATGCCGCTCTTGTCGGACTCGTCGCGAATGTCGGAGATGCCTTCGAGCTTCTTCTCGTTCACCAGTTCGGCGATGCGCTCCAGCAGCGAACGCTTGTTCACCTGGTACGGCAGTTCGTCGACGATGATGGCCATGCGCTGGCCGCGGTCGATTTCCTCGAAATGGGTGGCGGCGCGCATCACCACGCGGCCGCGGCCCGTGCGATAGCCGTCGCGCACGCCGGCAACGCCATAAATGATGCCGGCGGTCGGGAAATCCGGCGCGGGAATGATCTCGATCAACTCGTCGATCGTTGCCTCGGGATTTTTCAGCAGGTGATGGCAAGCGTCGACAACTTCGTTGAGATTGTGCGGCGGAATGTTCGTGGCCATGCCGACCGCGATGCCCGACGAACCGTTGATCAACAGGTTCGGAATGCGCGCGGGCAGAATGGCGGGCTCGTTTTCGCTGCCGTCGTAGTTCGGCCCGAAGTCGACCGTTTCCTTGTCGATGTCGGCGAGCAGTTCGTGGCCGATCTTGGCCATGCGGATTTCGGTGTATCGCATGGCGGCGGCGTTGTCGCCGTCGATCGAGCCGAAGTTGCCCTGGCCGTCGACCAGCATGTAGCGCAGCGAGAAGTCCTGGGCCATCCGCACGATGGTGTCGTAGACCGCCGTGTCGCCGTGGGGATGGTATTTACCGATCACGTCGCCGACGATACGCGCCGACTTCTTGTACGCGCGGTTCCAGTCGTTATTCAGCTCGTGCATCGCGTAGAGCACGCGACGGTGAACGGGCTTCAGGCCGTCGCGAACATCTGGAAGGGCCCGCCCGACGATCACGCTCATCGCGTAATCGAGATACGAGCGGCGCATTTCCTCCTCTAGGGAGATTGGCAGAGTCTCTTTGGCGAATTGATCCATTATCGATGTCTGATTCGGGCACGCGCGGTGCTTGAGCCTCGCTCGCCATCATGATCGGGCGAGCGCCGGGGAACTCGCACCGCTACGCGCCCAGCTGTCGCATGGACGCCGCGGACGCAGCGCATCACGCGATTCTACCATGCACGGCACCCTCGCCCGCCGTGTGCGTATACCTATTAGTGGGGTGACGCCGGGACGCTCCAGAGCGCGCCGTTCGCGGCACGGCGTGGCGCGGAAGCGACGGCGCGAACGTGACGCCAGCGCGATTCGTCCGATCGAATGACAATGGGACACATTTGCCGCCCGAATGACCGGCTGAACGCGGCGCCCCACGGTGGAGGGTTCCGCAAATTATTTGGAAATTCCGGGAACTTTTTGTTGCGGGGCCACCACATTCCGCGGGCCCGAGAGAACAAGGGGCAGATTTTTTTATCGTGGGAGGGGAACGATATGGCAAAATGCCAACGCACAAAGTTAGACACTGCTCGAAGTCTACACAACGCAAAACGTTCCCCACAACTTGCCGATGTTATACTTCGAGCAATGTATGACTGGTCTTGGTCACATGACTCGCAGTAAACCTGCGGTAATCTCAATTTCGAGAGGAGAAATATGAATAAACTTTCAAAGCTCGCGTTCATTGCAGCTACCGCAGTTGTGGCTGCATCCGCTCAGGCACAATCGGTGCCGGCGTCGCGACAAGCCGTCAACGACAACTGGGTCAATGGCACTGGCGAATACGTGTGGATGAACGGCACGAACGAGCTTTGCTGGCGCGATGCGTTCTGGACGCCGGCCACCGCCAACGCCAAGTGCGACGGCGCACTGGTCGCCCAGGCACCGCAACCGCCGGTCGCTCCGCAGCCGGCACCGGCTATCACCAGCCAGAAGATCACGTATCAGGCTGACGCCCTGTTCGACTTCGACAAGGCTATCCTGAAGCCGGCTGGCAAGGAAAAGCTGGACGATCTGGCAAGCAAGATCCAGGCGCTGAACCTCGAAGTCGTCGTGGCAACGGGTTACACCGACCGCATCGGCTCGAACGCTTACAACGACCGTCTGTCGCTGCGTCGTGCGCAAGCCGTCAAGTCGTACCTCGTCAGCAAGGGTGTTCCGGCTGAGCGCGTGTACACGGAAGGCAAGGGCAAGCGCAACCCGGTTACGACTGGCTGCAACCAGAAGAACCGCAAGCAACTCATCGCCTGCCTCGCCCCGGATCGCCGCGTGGAAGTCGAAGTCGTCGGCACGCAAAAGCAGTAATCGCGCGTTTCGACCGCAGGTCTCAAAAGCCCCGCTTCGGCGGGGCTTTTTTATGCGCGCCGCTTTTGTCTCGCTGCGCTCGAAACATTTCTTGAGGCTTTCAATTTCCGCGCGAGCGCGCAAGGCGAAACCCGTTTGCCAGGCTTGGCAGTGCGCCGGGCATTTTGCCGCCCCGCGCCCCGGCCTATATACTCCGAGCTTGTTCTCCCCTTTCCGCGCCGCGCTTCAGGCCGCCAACACATGACGAATGCCGATCCCCACGAACTGCAAAAATTCAGCGATCTTGCTCATCGCTGGTGGGACCCGAACGCCGAATTCAAACCGCTGCACGAGCTGAACCCCGTGCGCCTTGGCTGGATCGACAGCCACGCTCATCTGACGGGCAAACGCGTGCTCGACATCGGCTGCGGCGGCGGCATTCTTTCCGAGTCGATGGCCGGACTCGGCGCAACCGTGAAAGGCATCGACCTGTCGAACGAAGCGCTCGGCGTCGCCGATCTGCATAGCCTCGAAAGCGGCGTGAGCGTCGACTACGAGCTAATCGCCGCCGAAGCGCTCGCCGCACGCGAGCCGGCCTCGTTCGACGTCGTGACCTGCATGGAAATGCTCGAACACGTGCCGCAGCCCGCCGAGGTCGTCAAAGCCTGCGCCACGCTCGTGAAGCCCGGCGGCTGGGTGTTCTTTTCGACACTCAACCGCAATGTGAAGTCGTATCTGCTGGCCGTGATCGGCGCCGAATACATCGCGCAAATGCTGCCGAAGGGCACGCACGACTACGCGCGCTTCATTCGCCCCTCGGCGCTGGCCGGTTTCGTGCGCGCCGCGGGCCTGCATCTCGACGAGATCAAGGGCATCACGTACAACCCGCTCACGCGGCATTTCGCGCTCTCGAACGACTCGAGCGTGAACTACATGATTGCGTGCCGCCGCAGCGCCTGAGCGGCGGCGCCCGCATTCCCGTCCGCTAACGGCGAGCGCCGCCGCACCCTGGCGAGCCGCCTCATTCCGCCCGACATGACCACTTCACCGACTCAACGTGCCGAGGACGACGGCGCGGCGCTGGCCACGTGCGCCGCCGTGCTGTTCGACTTCGACGGCACGCTCGCCGACACCGCGCCCGACCTCGCCGCCGCCGTCAACCAGATGCGCCACGCGCGCGGCCTCAAGCCCGCGCCGATCGAAAAACTGCGCCCGCTCGCTTCGGCGGGCGCGCGCGGGCTGATCGGCGGCGCGTTCGGCATCGGTCCCGATCATCATGATTTTCCGGCGATGCGCGAGGAGTTTCTCGCCAACTACGCGGCGAACCTGCGCGTGGAAACGGTGCTGTTCGACGGCATCGACGCCGTGCTCGACGATCTCGACGCGCGCGGCGTGCGGTGGGGCATCGTGACCAACAAGGTCGCGCGCCTGACCGATCCGCTCGTCAAGCTCATGCATCTCGACTCGCGCGCCGCCTGCGTGGTGAGCGGCGACACGACGCCCTACTCCAAGCCGCATCCCGCGCCGCTGTTGCACGCGGCCGAAGTGCTCGGCGTCGCACCGCAGCGCGTGGTGTACGTGGGCGACGACCTGCGCGACGTGCAGGCGGGCGAAGCGGCGGGCATGGCCACCATCGCCGCCGCTTACGGCTATTGCGGCAATGACGTGCCGCCGGAGGGCTGGAACGCGCACTACGTCGCCGCGACGACGGCCCGGCTTTTCGCGCTGCTCGAACACGTCGGCGCGAAGCGGACGTGAGCGCCGGCAAGGCGTGAGCCGGCGCCGGCGCCGGCACCGGGAAAGCGGGACTTGAAACGGCGGCGGTTCGCCTCATCTGGCGAACTATGGGATAATTGCCCTTCCCCGGGGCCGACCTGGTTTCGACAGGGGTTATGAAGTAATCAGGGCATGCCGAGGACCCGTCACCTCGTTAATCAATGGGAAAAACGTAACTGCAAACGACGATACGTTCGCACTGGCAGCCTAAGGGCCGCCGTCCTCTGCCTAATTCACTGACGGATTAGCGTCGCAAGACCGGTAGCAATACCGCCAGAGGTCATTTACGTCAGTTAAGCCCCGTCGGCGTCACGACGCCGGGGTCGAAAATCCAGTGAATCGCCGTAGCGCAGCGTGTTCGTCCGCGTCGCTGCGGTTAAATCAAATGACAGAACTACGCATGTAGAACTGGTTATGGACTGCTTCTGGACGCGGGTTCGATTCCCGCCGGCTCCACCATAATTTCATACGAAAACCCTGTAAGTTCAATGACTTACGGGGTTTTTGTTTTTCCCGGCCGCAGCCCATCATCGGGCGCGGGTTAGGACGCTCTAAGGGTGTTTACCCTGAAATTCCCTGGCGGTAAATTGCACTCGCGATCCGTGGTGATCCATCGTGATCCGTGGTGGGACGACACTACAGGGAGAGAAATCCTGCTTTATATCGGCACACCTCGCTCGTTCCGAGCAAACCCAATCGCCCATTTCATCCCATAGTATTGACACACTACGCGCCGCCAATCTGGCCGCCCAGGAATGTCTGGCCGACGCGCGCCGCAAGCTGTCCAGTGCGCAATCGGAATTCCAGAAGGCGAGCAAAGCCGAGCGAGCCGCCGTGATCGCTGTCGTTGAGGCGTATGACAGCGCAACGTGGAGGCATCATGGCTGATTTTCTGCACGCCTCTACGCAGCAGGATGCCGTGACGGCTGACGCCGCTGTTGTTCGCGTCAATCAACTGCACGCGCTGGCGGAATTGTTGAGCCTGGAAGAAGTCGTTGAGCAATTCTCCGCTCTCTCAACCGTTGCTCAGGTCTCTATTTTTGGTTTGTTCGAGGATGCGCTTGCCGACATACGCATAGCGCTGGAAGTCGTGAAAATGACCAGGGACTCGCTGGCGGTCGCTGGTAACGATGGGGCAAGAGCGGTTCAACCGCCGCCAGCCGGGCCAACTTCCTGAGCACCCCCGCTGGCACGACTACGAGTCAATACCAAAGCCGCCCAATGGGCGGCTTTTGCATTTGCGTAAGGCGGCGGCACAAGGCGCGGGAACCGCCAACCGTTGCTTCGCCGGTCGATTACGGCCCGGGTAGAGCAACGCCATGCGGACGGTCAAAAACTTGACCTTCTTTTGCGGATCTGCCCGCGAATGCGGGGTACGCTGAAAACCCCGAAAACAGGACGGGTCACTATGACGTGGAACACACTCGACGTACCGCTCGAAAACGGATGGCAATGCACGCTCATTCCGGGGTTGCAATACTACGATCTGACGGCCTGGGGGCGTGGCTACCGCAATACGTCGGCTCGCCAGCTTTACCCGAACGCCGGACGGGACAACTCCGCTTACTCGCGGAATGCGCGGCCCCTGAGCGACGTGGACAAGAGCGAGTTGTGGGAGAAAGACCGGATCAAGCAACTGGCGGACGACCGGGCGGCCTTTGCCCGACACTTCCGCCCGAACTGGGATTTGCGCACGATTACAGGTGAAAAGGCGCTGCGCGACGTTCAGGCGTTTGTGCGCGGCCGGTTGAACCTGGCACACTGGAACTTGCCGACGGATAACGCGGCGGTCAAGAAAATACTAACTGATGCGGTGGCATCCGGCCAGCTTGTCCCGGTCGTGAACCGCGAATACCGGGGCGTGCCGCGCGTTGCACCGCCAGCTTATGCACCGCAGCGCTGGCCCGCGACGGGGGGCGGTGGTGGCTACCCACCCAAGGTGCACACCTACCTGGAATTCGAAGCGCTGAAGCGGGCCAACGGCGAAATTCCCCCAATGGGCGCTACGGCAGTGAGTGCAACGCTCAATCCGCAGCCCGATCTTGGCGTACCGGCCAGGAGTGACGATGGTTTTGGCTTGCTTGGTTTCGTTGAGGCGGCGGCGGGCGTTTTGCTCGGTAATGACGATTCGGATGGCGGAGACGATGCGCCGGACCTTGCCGAAAGCATGGCTGATGATTCAGCCGAAGGCGATGTACCGGACGATTCAACTCCTCTCGGGGATGCGCAGCCGTTCGACTATCAGCCCGATATGCCGGACGGCGATGGCGAAAGCCTTGCGGGAATGCCAATCGTGGGCGGCCCGCCTAATACATGGGTTGAGAATCCCTCGGGAAGCGGACAATTGCGGTTCTACGACGCAAATGGCAACGCTGCGTCAGATTTGGACTTTGATCATGATCACGGTTTCGGCATTCCTCATGCTCATAATTGGGACGGAAGAACCCGCGATCTTGGCAATCCTGTTTCACTGCTTCCGTACTAGGAAAAGACATGAATGACCTGAAAGCATTCAACCAATTCCACGACTGGTATTTAGATACTATCCACGTTTCCAAAGAAAGCGAAACATTAATGCTTTGTTTGTATCTGCAAGAGCGGCGTGCGTCTGTGTCATTCGTGGGAATAAATCGTTGTGCTGTGCAAGACTTTAGCTTGCAAAACATCGTGTACAGGATTGAGGTGCTCACTCCCGGCACCTCTCATTATGAGAAGGCACAGCAGATACTAGCTAAAACCCAACGATGGACCGATAATCAACCCGGCAATATCGCGCGACTCTTTTCGACGTGCGGAGCGGAGATAGTTGTCGAGTTTGATTCAATGGAAATTGCGCTGGAATAGCTTAACGGAGGCGGAATTTCTAAAGCCGAGTCGTGAGCGTCGGCTTTTCTATGTCCGCCTATTCTGGCGTTCCTCAATTACGCCGCTATACCGCCACATACGCCGCCCATGCTTCCATCATCGGGCGGCGTTGCTCCATCAAATCGGTTCGGTGATAGGCTGCTTCAACCTTGTTCGCGACGGTATGGGCGAGCGCCCGCTCGGCAAGGTCGCGCGCATAGCCGTT
>NZ_CAJMZE010000052.1:0-33097 GCF_905220235.1 Paraburkholderia sp. J41
GAAACTTGGGTGGTGCCGGAAAGAGGAATCGAACCCCCGACCTTCGCATTACGAATGCGCTGCTCTACCGTCTGAGCTATTCCGGCGTCACATCAGAGAAAAAAGATTATAGAAGAGGGGCTGGCAGTGCGCAAGCCCCCTTCTTCATCTTTTTATTTTTTCGTGCCGCCGGCGGCTTCGCGGTGATAGCGGGTCACACGCTCGACCTCGTTCTTCGAGCCGAGGAACACGGCAACGCGCTCATGAAGGCTCGTGGGCTGGATGTCGAGAATGCGTTGTTCGCCGTTGGTCGCGGCGCCGCCCGCCTGTTCGACGATGAACGACATCGGGTTGGCTTCGTACATCAGGCGCAGCTTGCCGGGCTTCGACGGATCGCGCTTGTCGGCCGGGTACATGAAGATGCCGCCGCGATTCAGGATACGGTGTACGTCGGCGACCATCGAAGCGATCCAGCGCATGTTGAAGTTCTCGCCGCGCGGGCCGTCCTTGCCCGCGTTGAGTTCGTCGATGTATTGCTGCACCGGCTCGTACCAATGGCGCGAGTTCGAGGCGTTGATCGCGTATTCGCGCGTGTCTTCGGGAATGCGCATGTTGCTTTGCGTGAGCACCCACGAGCCGAGTTCGCGGTCGAGCGTGAAGCAGTTCACGCCGTTGCCGGTCGTGAGCACGAGCACGGTTTGCGGGCCGTACACGGCGTAGCCCGCCGCGACCTGCTGCGTGCCCGGTTGCAGGAACGATTCTTCGCTGGCCTGCTTGCCGTCCGGGCAGCGCAGCACCGAGAAAATCGTGCCGATCGACACGTTCACGTCGATGTTCGACGAGCCGTCGAGCGGATCGAACACGAGCAGATATTCGCCTTTCGGATAGTTGGCCGGGATCGGGAAAAACGTTTCCATTTCCTCGGACGCCATGGCGGCCAGGTTGCCGCCCCATTCGTTGGCGTCGAGCAGGATTTCGTTCGACAGGATGTCGAGGTTCTTCTGCACTTCGCCCTGAACGTTCTCGCTGCCCGCGGTGCCGAGCGCGTCGCCGAGCGCGCCCTTGCTGACGTTGAAGCTGATCGCCTTGCATGCGCGCGCGACGACTTCGATCAACAGACGCAGATCTGCGGGCAGGTTGCGGTGTTCGCGTTGCTGCTCGATCAGGTATTTCGTGAGTGTGGTACGACGTTGCAAGGCCATTGCAGGACTCCGGGTACGCATAGGGATGTCGCAATTCTACCCGCTCGACTGTGACTGGCCGCCGCACGAGCGCGCGAAATAACGCCGGATGAAAGCCGGATGCGCCTTTGGCTCGAGCATGCGCTGAAAATTAACGGAAAAAATGCGCGAAAAAAGCCGGCGCGAAGGCCGGCTTTACAGGTCATGCGCATGGGCGGTGTGCGCCGCCCATGCGTCGTCAGGCCAGCGCCTTTTCGACGATCTCGCGCACGTCGCGCGACTTCGCCTCGGCCGCCACGCGTTCCAGCGCCGCGCGCATCTTGTCTCGCAGCGCGGGCGTGAAGCGGCGCCACAGTTCGAGCGTGCGCGCGAGGCGCGCGGCGACCTGCGGGTTGAGCGCGTCGAGCGCAATCACCTGGTCCGCCCAGAATGCGTATCCGGAGCCGTCCGCCGCGTGGAACTGCGCGGGGTTCGCGGCACAGAAGCTGAAGATCAGCGAGCGGGCGCGATTCGGGTTCTTGATGTTGAACGCCGCGTGACGCATGAGCGCGCGCACGGTGTCGATGGTCGGGCGTTGCGCCGTGCCGCGCTGCATGGCTTGAAGCGAGAACCACTTGTCGATGACGAGCGGCTCCTTCTCGAAGCGTGCGTAGAAGTCTTCCAGTGCCGCGCGCGCGACGTCGCTGCCGGCGGCGGCCTGCGCGTTGAGCAACGCCGACAGTGCGGCGGCGCGGTCGGTCATGTTGTTTGCGGCGTCGTACTGGGACTTGGCGAGGCGCAGCGCTTCTGCCGGATCGTCGAGTTCGGAAAGATACGAGAGCGCGAGGTTTTTCAAACCGCGGCGGCCGGCCGCTTCGGGCGTGGGCTCGTAGGGGCCGGGCGTGAGATGGCGTTCATAAGCGGCGAGCCAGTCGGCCTTGAGCGCCGTGGCCAGTTGCTTGCGCACGAACTGGCGCGCGGCATGCACGGCGGCCGGATCGGACTCGTTCATCTGTTCGGCGAGATAGGTTTCCGAAGGCAGCATGAGCGCGAGTTCGCGGAACGACGGCGAGAGCGATTCGTCGGTCAGCACGCGGCTGAACGCCTCCACGAGCGCGTTGCTCATGTGCAGCGGCTGGCCCGCGGCGGCGCGCGCGGCGAGCGCGAGCAGTTCGCGCGTGGCGAGGCGCTGGCCCGCTTCCCAGCGGTTGAACGGATCGCTGTCGTGCGCGAGCAGGAACGCGAGGTCGTCGTTGCCGTAGTCGTAGTCGACGATCACCGGCGCCGAGAAGTTGCGCAGCAGCGAAGGCAGCGGCCGCTCCGCGATATCGGCGAACGTGAAGGTTTGCTGCGTTTCGGTGAATTCGAGCACGCGCGTCGTGCCTTGCGCGCCGGCTTCGCCTTCGAGCCGCAGCGGCAGGTCCGCGCCGTTCGCGCCGATCAGGCCGATCGCGAACGGAATGTGCAGCGGGCCTTTTTGCGTTTCGCGCGCGGCGGGCGAGCCGCTCGCGTAATCCTGGGCGAGCGTCACGCCGTAGGTGTGCGCGGCTTCGTCGTAATGCGTGGTCACGGTGATGCGCGGCGTGCCCGCCTGGCTGTACCAGCGCTCGAATTGCGCGAGGTCGCGGCCGTTGGCGTCGGCCATCGCGCGGCGGAAGTCGTCGCAGGTCACGGCCTGGCCGTCGTGGCGCTGGAAGTACAGGTCCATGCCCTTGCGGAAGCCGTCGCGGCCCAACAGCGTTTGGTACATCCGCACGACTTCCGAGCCTTTTTCGTAGACGGTCATCGTGTAGAAGTTGTTGATTTCGACGTAGCTTTCGGGGCGCACCGGATGCGCCATCGGGCCCGCGTCTTCGGCGAACTGCATTTGACGCAGTACGCGCACGTCTTCGATACGCTTGGTCGCGCGCGCCGCCTCGTTTTCGTCGCCGCCCGACATGGCCGCCGAAAATTCCTGATCGCGGAACACCGTCAAGCCTTCCTTCAGGCTCAACTGGAACCAGTCGCGGCAGGTCACGCGGTTGCCGGTCCAGTTGTGGAAATACTCGTGGCCCACCACGGCTTCGATATTGGCGAAGTCGACGTCGGTGGCCGTTTCCGGGTTCGCGAGCACGTACTTCGTGTTGAAGATGTTGAGCCCCTTGTTCTCCATCGCGCCCATGTTGAAGTCGCTCACGGCGACGATCATGAAGCGGTCGAGATCGAGTTCGAGCCCGAAGCGCTGCTCGTCCCAGCGAATGGAGTGGATGAGCGAATCCATCGCATGACGCGTTTTGTCGAGATCGTGCGGCTCGACCCACACCTGTAGCAGCTTTTCCTTGCCCGAGCCGCTCTGGATGCGCTCCTCGAGCGCGACGAGCTTGCCCGCGACCAGCGCGAACAGGTAGCACGGCTTGCGGAACGGGTCTTCCCACTTCGCGAAGTGGCGGCCGCCGGGCAGTTCGCCTTCCTCCACGAGATTGCCGTTCGAAAGCAGCACGGGATACTGCGTTTTGTCGGCGCGCAGCGTGACCGTGTAGGTGGACATGACGTCCGGGCGGTCGAGGAACCACGTAATGCGGCGAAAGCCCTCGGCTTCGCACTGCGTGAAGAAGTTGCCGCTCGAGACGTACAGGCCCGAGAGCGTGGTGTTCGCGGCCGGATCGCAGGCGCCGGTGAGCGTGAGCGTGAAGGTGTCGGGCACGTTCAGGACCGTCAAGCCGTGCTCGTGGGCGCGCACGTGCTCGTAAGGCGTGCCGTCGAGGGCGGCGCCGATGAATTCGAGCTGCTCGCCCATCAGGTCGAGATTGGCCGCGTGCCGGGCTTCCGGGTTGCGGCGCACGCGCAGCGTGCTCTTGACGATCGTGCGTTCCGGCACGAGGTCGAATTCGAGGTCGACGGTGTCGATCAGGAAGGCGGGCGGGGCGTAGTCTTCGCGGCGGATCACGGTGGGCGTGGCGGTATCGGACATGGTCGGTGCGGGGCTCGTCGGAAAACGGGCCGGCGGCGCGGCCCGGCGGGCGGCATGGGCGCGTTCGCGCGGCGGATCGTCCCATTGTACAAAGGCTCGGGCCGCTTGTCCGGCAACGGGCCGCGCGAGCCAATGCGTTAGCCATCGGGACAAGGCCCGCGGCGGCGAACTTTCCGGCGCGGGCGCGAGTCAGTATGATCGGGTTGCCGGAGCGCGCCTCCGCGGATCGGCAACGACGCACAACCTGGCGACCGGCGCGGGAAGGTGAAAACGGCAACGAATTCAAAGGCCGGAAGGTCGGGAGGGCGGAAGGTCGGCAACGTTGCGCGGCAACGTGCGATTACCCGCAAAGGCACGCCAAAACCGCCCGAGGCGCGAGCAAGGAATAAAACCGCCGGTAGAACCGTATTGATGCGTAGATGAGCCGTATCTGAGAAAGCGCTGAAAACCGGAAAAGGAGCGGTCCCCACACTGCGATTTTCCAACCCAGGCAACACTGCTACGAGAAGACCATGATGCCCGACCGATGGACCCGCCGCGCCCTGCTGCTCCTGGCGGCGCTCGCCGTGACGCTGTCCGGCTGCACGACCTATGTCACGAGCCAGGTGACGGCTTTTTCCGCGTGGGACGGCGGCAGCGACGCCACGCGCACCTACGCGTTCACGCGCAATCCCGAGCAGCGCCAGAGCATCGAGCAGAGCACTTACGAACAGTACGTCGCCGAGGGGCTCGCCACGCATGCGTTCCGTCAGGTGGCCGAGCCGCAGGCGCGCTATCTCGTGGGCCTCGCCTACGGCAGCCGCATGGACACGGTCACGGTGGCGCAGCCCGTGTTCTACAACCCGTGGCCGGGGCCGTACTGGGGACCGTGGAATCCGTGGGGGCCGTGGGGCCCGTACCAGCCGGCCTACGTGAACCAGACCTATCCCGTCTACTCGCACGCGCTCGGCATTCGCATCACCGACAAGGCGAGCGGCAAGGAGCTTTACAACGTGAGCGCCCGCACCTCGGGCGACGATCCGTCGCTGGTGCGCGCGATGCCGTATCTCGTGCGCAGCGCGCTCGCGAGTTTTCCGCTCGCGAACGGCACGGTCACGCAGGTTCGTTTTCCCGTCGACAAAGACGGCAGCGCGCCCAACGAAACCGGCATGACGCCGGCAGCGGCGCCGCAAGCGGCATCGGCGGCGGCGCCCGCGAAATGATCGCCGCATGGATGCAACGTAAAGAACGCAACTTAAAGGCCGCGACTTAAAGAACGCAACCTAAAAGGCGCAACTTAAACGGCGCAACATCGGCACCACAACCTCTGGCGCGCAAGCTATGACGCGCGCCACGTAGCCGCAAAAAAGCAAAAAAGCAAAAAAGCGCGCCGGACTCGCAATCCGGCGCGCTTTTTTCATGCCGATCCCGCTTGCGGCTAGATGCGCACGCCGTCGCGCTTGTGTACGCGCTCGCCGAACGCGTAAGTTTCGAATACGGCGCGATCGTCGCCGAGCAGCGCGAAGGCGAACAGCAGTTCCTCGAGCGATTCGGCGCGCGCGGTGCGGCGCGCGAGCAGCGGCGTGGCTTGCGGGTCGAGCACGACGAAGTCGGCTTCGCTTTGCGGCGCGAGCGTGCCGATCGTGTCGGCGAGATCGAGCGCCTGCGCCGCGCCCGCCGTCGCGAGCCAGAACATGCGCGTGGCGGTGAGATGATGACCGCCCATGCGCGCGACCTTGTGCGCCTCGTTCATGGTTTGCAGCATCGAAAACGAAGTGCCGCCGCCCACGTCGGTGGCGAGCGCGACGGGCATCGCCGATTCGGCCGCCTTGTCGAAGTCGAACAAGCCGCTGCCGAGAAAGAGATTCGAGGTCGGGCAGTGCGCGGCCGTCGCGCCCGTTTGCGCCATGCGCCGGCGGTCTTCGTCGTCGAGCCAGATGCAATGGCCGTACACGGCGCGGCGGCGCAGCAATCCGTAATGGTCGTAGACGTCGAGATAGCTGCGATGGCCCGGAAACAGTTCCGCGACCCACTTCACTTCGTCGGGGTTTTCGGCCACGTGGCTCTGGATGAACACGTCGCCATGCGCCTTCGCGAGCGCGCCGCACGCTTCGAGCTGCGCTTGCGTGGACGTGGGCGCGAAGCGCGGCGTGAGCGCGTACATCTGGCGGCCGCGATTGTGCCAGCGCGCGATCAATTCGGCGCTGTCGTCGTAACCCGTTTGCGGCGTGTCGCGCAGAAACTCGGGACAGTGGCGGTCCATCAGCACCTTGCCCGCGACCATGCGCAGGTTCTTCGCCTCGCTGGCCGCGAACAGCGCGTCGGCGGACTGCTTGTGTACGGTGCAGTAGACGAGCGCCGTGGTCGTGCCGCACGCGAGCAGTTCGTCGACGAAAAAGCGCGCCGTTTCCCGCGCCACTGCTTCGTTTTCGAAACCCCGCTCGGTCGGGAACGTGTAGGTGTCGAGCCACGGCAGCAGACCCGGTGCGGGCGACGCAATCATGTCGGTCTGCGGATAGTGGATGTGCGTGTCGATGAAGCCCGGCACGATCAGCTTGTCGCGCAGCTCGTGAATGCGCGCGCCGGCGCTCACGCGCGAGCTGAGCGCGGACCACGCGCCCGCGGCGACCACGCGCCCGTTCTCGACGATCACGACGCCGTCTTCATCGTACACGGCGGCGTCGGACGACTGCGCGGGGTCGCCGGTGAACCTCAACAGTTTCGCGCGATAAGCGGCTTGAAAGGGCGCTTGGGAAGCCGGGTCAGTCATGGGTGCATCGTCTCCGAAAAGTCAGTTGTCCTGTGTGCTTGCCGCGCATCGCGCGTGCCCTTGGGAATCGTGCGAGATCGTGCGGGAGCGCGCGGACGCGAGCGTGCCTGCGGGCCGGCACTGCGTGCGCCGGTCCGTTCGCCTCAGGCTCGAGCGTCAAACCGCGCGGCGGCCCGCCGGGCGTAGTCAGTTCGGCGCGGCGCTCCAGTACGCGTCGAGCTTCGCGATCAGCGCGGCGCGTTCGTCGGGCGTCACGAACGAGGCCTCGAAGCCGTTGCGCACGATCGTGTACACCTCGCGGTCGTCGAGCTTGAGCGCTTCGATGATCGCGCGGTAGTTCTCGTTGACGTAGCCGCCGAAGTAGGCCGGATCGTCGGAATTGACGGTCACGGCCACGCCTCGGTCGAGCAATTGCTTGAGCGTGTGCTTCGTCATGTCGTCGAACACGCACAGCTTGGTGTTCGAAAGCGGGCAAACCGTGAGCGCGACGCGCGTATCGGCGAGGCGCGTGACGAGCGCCGGGTCTTCGATGCTGCGCACGCCGTGATCGACGCGATCGACCTTGAGCAGATCGAGCGCTTCGTAGATGTAGGCGGGCGGACCTTCCTCGCCCGCGTGCGCGACGAGCTTGAGGCCCATCGCGCGCGCCGCGCCGAACACGCGCTCGAACTTCGAAGGCGGATGGCCGCGCTCCGACGAGTCGAGCCCCACGCCGATCAGGCGCGCGTAACGCGCGAACAGCGGCCGCGCGGCTTCGAAGGTGGCGAGTGCGTCGGCTTCGCTCAGGTGGCGCAGGAAGCAGAGAATCAGCTTGCTGGTGAGGCCGCGCTTTTCCGCGTCGGCGAGCGCGCGGTCGATGCCGGCGATCACGGTTTCGATCGGCACGCCGCGCTCGGTATGCGTTTGCGGATCGAAGAAAATTTCGGCATGCACGACGTTGTCGGCGAGCGCGCGCTCGCAGTAAGCCATCGTCATGTCGTAGAAGTCCTGCTCGTGCAGCAGCACGCTCGCGCCCGCATAGTAGATGTCGAGGAACGATTGCAGGTCGGTGAACGCGTAGGCCGCGCGCAGCGCGTCGATCGAATCGTAGGCAAGCTTCACGTGGTTGCGCTGCGCGAGCGCGAAGATCAGTTCGGGTTCGAGCGAGCCTTCGATATGAATGTGCAGCTCCGACTTGGGCGCGCGGGCGGCCTTGTCGACGAGCGGGGTAGCGGAGGTCGTGATCGTCATGTTCGTTTCGAATGCGTTTATGGGTTGAGCGACATCACGCGGATTGGGGAGCGGGCGCATGCGCCGCCGCCGTTGCGGCCTCGACGGCCTGCAACAGTTGCGCGGCGGCCGAGATCGCGATGACTTCGGGCGACTTGTCGACGATGCCTTCCACGCCGAGCGGGCAGTTCATGCGCGCGATCTGCATCGGGTCGATGCCGCGCGCGGCGAGCCGGTGCTCGAACTGCTTGCGCTTCGAATGCGAGCCGATCATGCCGAAGAACACGAAATCGCCGCGCCGCAGGATGCGCTCGGCGAGATCGAGGTCGCGCGCATGATCGTGCGTCATCACGATATAGCTCGTGCCGGGCGGCGCGGCGTCCACGGCTTCGTCGGGCGCGTCGTTGGCGTCGATGGCGACGTTCGGCGCGTTGAGCAGCGCGAACGCTTCGGGCGTGGGAAACGCAGCGTCGCGCTCGTCCACCCACAGCACGCGGCAAGGCAGCGTGCCGAGCACGCGCACGAGCGCCGCGCCCACGTGGCCCGCGCCGAACAGCACCACGGGAAAGTCGTTGGGCGCCACCGTTTCCGTCAGCAGGATCGTGCCGCCGTTCGCCGCGCCCATTTCCCATAACAGGCAGTCGGGCGCTTCCACGCCCGGTTCCGGCTCGGAAAGCAGCACCGGATCGGCCGCCGCGTTGCCGGCGCCGAGGCCGTTTTCGGGGCTCCCGTTCCGCGAGGAGCGAAATGATACGCTACGCACGGTCGAAGCGCCGCTGGCGAGCCGGCGCGCGAGCGTGGCGAGCCAGCCGAGGTCGGCCACGTCGAGCCGCTCGAACGCGAGCACGACCGCGCCGCCGCAGCACTGGCCGAGGCTCGGGCCGAGCGCGAGCCGTTCGAGCCGCCGCGCGTGCGACGTATGCATGCCGTCGCGCAGCACCTGGCGCGCAATCTCGATGGCTTTCCATTCCAGATGGCCGCCGCCGATCGTATGGCGGGCCGACTCGCGCGTGACGATCATCTTGGTGCCGGCCTCGCGCGGCGCCGATCCCTCGACGCGCGCAACAGTCACGAGCACGGCGGCGTCGCCGTGCGCGAGCAATTGCTGCAAATCGGTGAGCCAGGCTTGCATCGGCGGGTCTCCCTATGCGGCGGCGCGGGCGCCG
The DNA here is from genome assembly GCF_905220235.1 of Paraburkholderia sp. J41. Taxonomy (NCBI): domain Bacteria; kingdom Pseudomonadati; phylum Pseudomonadota; class Betaproteobacteria; order Burkholderiales; family Burkholderiaceae; genus Paraburkholderia; species Paraburkholderia sp. J41. The sequence goes on from NZ_CAJMZE010000052.1 coordinate 9,214, forward strand.
CCGGTTGATTGTCCGGGCTGGACGCTGCAAATTGTCGCAGCGCCACGCCGTTGGAGTGCGGGAGACGGCGAAGGGTTCGCGCGCGCATGCGCGCGTGCCGTGCGTGGAGCGGGCAGGCCGCGCGCGTCGGCTACGACGCCTCGCGGGAGGAAGCGGATGGTTTGCGTTGTCATGGCGAATCCGGGGACATTGCGGATCAGGCGCGCGTTACGCTTCGAGCCCGTTCACCCGGCTCGCGCACGTGGATCGCCATCCAGTTTTGAAGATAGCACTGCTTGCGGCGCGAAAGTATTTCCGCCGCAGGATGAGGGTTATGCGGATACGATCATGGCAAATCGGGATAAAGCGGCGGACGATGCGCAGTTCGTGCTATGTCCGGAACGAGATTGCCCGATTCGAGCGTCGCGGCGCGCAAATACGCAACTTTCGCGTGACGCGCCGCGCCTGCTAAAAGCGGTGCGCCGCGCGGCAAGCCGCGTCGGGCAGCGCACCGAGGAACCGGCGCGAGTCAAGGCGCGGAAGAAAAACCGCCGAACAACCGCGCTTCGTCCGTTTCAGCGACGATCACCGTCGGACAGCGACGGACAGCGACGGACAGCGACGGACAGCGACGATCAGCGACGAATACCGGGCCATGAAACCTGGCGGCGGCGATTGCGCCAGAGACTCGCCGCAAGTGCGACGAACGCCACGGCGAACGCGATCAGCGTCCAGATCGGCATGGTCAAACCGAGGATCGGCGGATAGGTCGTTTCGCACAAACCCTGCACCTTGAACACGCTCGGCAGCCAGTGCGCGGGCGGCAGCGCGTCGACGATCGGTTGCAGCGTGTCGAAGCCGCAGCTAAAGCTCGGGAACGCCTGCACCCACGCGAGGCGCGCCGCCGCCACGATGCCGCCGAGCGCCGACAATGCGCCGAGCGTTTCGAGCACGCGCACGCCGCGCCAGCTCGTCAGCCGCGCGCCGAGAAACGCGAACACGGCAATCAGCAGGAAGAAGTAGCGCGAGAGGATGCACAGCGGGCACGGGTCTTCGTGTTCCACGAACTGGAAATAGAGCGCGCCGCCCACCAGCGCGAGGCAAATCAGGCCCAGCAGCACCAAAAGGCCGCGCTCGCGGCGCAACAGCGCGTTATCGTCGTTCATGTGGCTCGTTCGTTCGGTTATCGAGAGCAGCGCTGCGGCTGCCACGGCGTGACGGGATTCTAGCGCGAAGGCCGCGCGCGGCGCGGACCTGGCCTTGCTCGCGCGCAGGAACAGGCTTGCGCGTGACGTTCAGCGCGGCCGTCGCGCCGCCGATGTCAACGCAGCGGCGCGAGCACCGCTTCCACGCCGCGTCCGATCGCGAGCAGCGCGTCGTCGGCGTGGGGCGCGGCGGCCAGCATCATGCCGACCGGCGCCGCGCCGTGTCGATGGCACGGCAGCGAAAGCGCGCACGCGTCGAGAAAATTGAACGCGCTCGGGTTGCGCAGCACGAGCGCGTTGGTGCGCGCGAACAGTTCGCCGTCGGCGGCGAGCGGGGCGACGGCGGGCGGCGCGATCGCCACCGTGGGCGCGATCACGGCGTCGAAGCGCGACCACAGCGTGGCTTGCGCTTCCTCCATCACGGCCGCGCGCGCGGCGATCAAGTCGAGATAATCGGCGGCGCTTGCGGGTTCGCCCTTCAGAATGCGCGCGAGCACGCGCGGGTCGTAGTCGTCGCGATGTCGTTCGATCAGCGCGCGATGCCACGCATAGGCTTCCATCGACGAGAAACCGATGCGGTTGATTTCGGCGAAGCGCTCGAACGCGGAAAAGCGCACATCGCTGACGATCGCGCCCGCCGCGTCGAGATGCTTGAGCGCCGTGTCGAGCGTCTGCGCGATGTCGGGATCGACGTCGTCGGTGACGTAGTGAGTGAGCACGCCGAGGCGCACGCCTTCGAGATGGCGCGCCGCCGGCACGCGCGGCGCGAGCCCCGCGAGCACGCGGTCGACCAGCGCGCAGCACGCGACCGTGTTGCCGATGGCGCCGAACGAGTCCAGCGTGGTCGAAAGCGGCACGCCGCCCGTGCGCGGAATGCGCGCGGCCGTGGGCTTGAAACCCGTGAGCCCGCAAAACGCGGCCGGAATGCGGATCGAGCCGCCCGTGTCGGTGCCGAGCGCGACGGCGGCCATGCCGTCCGCGACCGAAGCCGCCGCGCCCGAGGACGAGCCGCCGGCCACGCGCGCGTCGCCGTCCACGCCGCGGCGGTAGGGCGAAAGCGGCGTGCCGTAATGCGGATTCAGGCCGAGCCCGGAAAACGCGAACTCGCTCATGTTGGTGCGCCCGACCAGCACCGCGCCCGCGTGGCGCAGGCGCGCGACCACGGCTGCGTCGGCTTTGGCGGGCGCGGCGTCGGCCAGCGCCGTGGAGCCGGCGCGCGTGACCTCGCCGGCCACGTCGAACAAATCCTTCACCGAAACGGGAATGCCCGCGAGCGGCGAGAGCACGGTGCCGCTCGCGCGCAGGCGGTCGTGCGCGTCGGCGACGGCGCGCACGCGTTCGACATCGACGTGAAGAAAGACCGTGGCGCCCTGGCCGGACGGGCTCGCGATGCGCTCGAGCGCCGCTTCGGCGAGCGCGCGGCTCGTCGTGCGGCCCGCGGCCAGATCGGCGGCGAGATCGGCGAGCGGAGGGAACGGGGCGAAAGATGGCGAGGAAGCCGAGGCGGAAGGCGTGGTGGAAGCAGTGGTCATGGCGGCAGAACGATCCGTGAGCAGAGGGCCGCATCATTGTAGAGCGGCCATTTTTTGTCCGTCGGCTGCATTGATCCGCCGATTCGCCGGCGCCTCGCGTGGCGCCGCGCTCCAGCATGCGGCTCGCATCGGGTAACATGCGAAAATAGATAGCTCTTTGTAAGGAAATGCCTCTATGCATCAGGGAATCGGCTTCATTCAGGATCTGGCAGTCGTGATGGCGATCGCGGGCATCGTCACCGTGCTGTTTCATCGCCTGAAGCAGCCGGTCGTGCTTGGCTATATCGCCGCCGGCGTGATCATCGGACCCTATACGCCGCCGTTCCAGCTCATTCACGACGAGCAGACCATTCAGACGATGGGCGAGCTAGGCGTGGTGTTCCTGATGTTTTCGCTCGGCCTCGAATTCAGCTTGCGCAAGCTGTTCCAGGTGGGCGCGACCGCCATCGTCGCGGCGCTCTCGGAAATCGTGCTGATGCTGTGGCTCGGCTACGAGATCGGCCGCGCGTTCGGCTGGGCCGCGATGGACTCGCTGTTTCTGGGCGCGATCCTCGCCATATCGTCGACGACCATCATCGTCAAGGCGCTCGCCGACCTGGGCGTGAAGCGCGAGCCGTTCGCGCAACTCGTGTTCGGCATTCTGATCGTCGAAGACATTCTGGGCATCGCGATGCTCGTGCTGCTCGGCGGCATCGCGCAAACGGGCGAGCTTTCGCCCGCCATCGCATTCGTCACGCTCGGCAAGCTGCTGCTGTTCATGGTGGTGTCGCTCGTCGTCGGCATCCTGATCGTGCCGCGCGCGCTGGCCTACGTGGCCCGCGTGGGCAGCGACGAAATGCTGCTCGTTTCCGTGCTGGGCTTTTGCTTCGGCTTCTGTCTGCTGGTCGTGAAGCTCGACTATTCGATCGCGTTGGGCGCGTTCCTGATCGGCGCGATCATGGCCGAGTCGCGCCATCTGCATCGCATCGAGCATCTGGTCGCGCCGCTGCGCGACGCGTTTTCCGCCATCTTCTTCGTGACGATCGGGCTCATGCTCAATCCGCTCGTGCTCGTCGATTACGCGTGGCCGATCGCCGTGATCTCGGTGGCCGTGGTGCTCGGCAAGCTGGTCTCGTGCGGGCTCGGCGCCTTTCTCGCGGGCCGCGACGGCCGCACGGCCATGCGCGTGGGCATGACCGTCTCGCAGATCGGCGAGTTCTCGTTCATCATCGCTTCGCTCGGGCTCACGCTCAAGGTCACGAGCGGCTTTCTTTATCCGATCGCGGTCACGGTTTCGGCGATCACCACGCTCACCACGCCGTATCTGATCCGTATCGCCGACCCGCTTTCGCAGCGCCTCGCGCGCGCCATGCCGCCGGCCGTGGCGAACGTGTTCGGCATGTACAGCCAATGGCTGCGCGCGCTGATGCCGCGCGCCGAAGGCGACGGCGGCCCGACGCTTTTCTCGCTCACGAAACGCATCGTGGTGCAGATCGCGGTGAATCTCGCGCTGGTGTCGGCGATCTTTATCGGCGTGTCGTACGGCGCGCGCTATGCGGGCCCGTTCATCGCGCATTGGGTCGCCGACGAGCGCATTCAGCGCGTCATGCTCTGGAGCGCGGCGCTCGTGCTCGCGATACCGTTTCTCGTCGCCGTGTGGCGCAAGACGCAGTCGCTGGCGCTGCTGCTCGCCGAAGTGAGCGTGCAGCCGGAGAAAGCAGGGCGCTTCACGCGTGCGACGCGGCGCGCGATTGCGGAACTCGTGCCGATCGTGTCGATGATCGGCGTGTTCGTGCTCGTTGCCGGGCTTTCGGGCACGATTCTGCCGCCGGCCGGCTTTCTCGTCGGCGTGCTGGTTTGCGCCGCCGCGCTCACGATGCTGCTGTGGCGCTGGTGCGTGAAAATCCACGCGACGATGCAGATCGCGCTGCGCGAAACCCTCGACGAACGGCCGGATGCCTGACGCGCGGGTGTGACGGGATGTGAGCAATTGTGCGAATTGTGCGCGGCGGTGGCGGGCAGGTGTCGCAGGGTGGATAATCGGAGCTTGTTCATTCGTTCGCGCACCGCGCGCCTGACCCCAAGTCATGAGCGATAACAAGACCGAAAAGCCCGAAATTCCCGAAGATCCCCAAGGCGCGAGCGGCCCAGGCAACGCCGGCCGTCCCGCCTATACCTCTTCCACGCCTTCCACGCCTTCCACGCCTTCCGCCTCCGCGCCGCTTTCCGGCGGTGCTTCCGGTTCCGCCGCTTCTTCTGCTTCTTCCGCTTCTTCCGGCTCGCCGGGTTCCCCCGGTTCCTCCGCCGCTTCGGCGTCGCCCGCGAGCGAGGCCGCGCAGCGCGCGTCGACGGACTCGCCCGCGAGCGCGTCCACGGTGACGCCGGGCGCGGCGCCGTCGTCGTCGGCCTCCGCGGCGCCGTCCGCGGCGCCGTCCGCGTCTGCCGGCACCGCGCCGTCGCAGGACGCGCCCCGGTCCGCGCCGCAAGCGCCGCCGGGCATCCCCATCGAAACCGCCGCCGAAGCGGGCAACAGCGCGCCCGCGCCGACCGGACCGAAGGCGGCCGCGGGCACGGACGAAGCGGACAGCAACGCGGCCGTGCAATCGGCGCAAGCCGAGGCCGCGCGCCCCGGCGCCGCGCCCAAGGGCTTCGGCCAGCCGCCCGATTTCACGGCGCAGAACCCGCCGCCGCCCGGTGCGATTCCGACCGAGCCGCCGCGTTACCTGCGCCCGAGCGATTCGGCGTGGACGGTGTTCGGCCGCATCGTCGCGGCGCGCGCGCGCCAGTTGTTCGACCGGGCAGGGCAGCGCATCACGCAGCGCACGCTGCGCATCGGCGTGTCGGCGCGCATCTTTCACCCGGAACCGGGCGCGCAAGGCTTGCGCGGCAAGACGCTGCAATATCTCGAAGAATCGATCGCGCATTGGGTGATGTCGCGCGACGTCATCGTCTTCATGATTCCGACGGTCGGTCACCAAGGCATGCTGCATCCGAGCAATATCCGCCTGCGCGATTATGCGAAGCATCTCGACGGCCTGCTGCTGCAAGGCGGCGCCGACGTCTCGCCGCAAACCTACGCGGAAATCTCGCCGCGCCCCGAATGGCCGGGCGACCGCGTGCGCGACATGTACGAACTGGAGCTGCTGCACGAATTCGTCGAATCGGGCAAGCCGGTGCTGGGCGTGTGCCGAGGTTGTCAGCTCATCAACGTGGCGTTCGGCGGCACGCTCTACCAGGACATCGCCAGCGACGTGCCCACGGCCGGCGTCCACGTGAGCGAGAACTACGACCAGCATCGCCATTCGGTCAGCTTTCCGGAGGGCTCGACGTTCGCCAGCATGTTCCCTGGGCGGCGCGACGCGATCGTCAACTCGATCCACCATCAGGCCGTCAAGAACCTCGGGCGCGACCTGACCGTGGAAGCGGTATCGGCCCATGATGGGCTCATCGAAGCCGTGCGCTACCGGCGCGCGCCGTTCGTCGTAGGCGTGCAGTGGCACCCCGAGTTCCACCGCGCGGGCGGCCCGGAACTGCTCGACTGCACGCCGCTGCTCGACAGCTTCCTGCGCTCGGCGCGGGAGACGCGCTTCTAGCTTGCGGTTTCTCGTTCGCGCCGCCGTGCGCCACACAGGGTCGTCAGGCCGCGCCTACCGTGCGCGGCCTTTTCTTTTGCGCTTGGCATTCGCTGCGCGCGCCCGGCCTTCCTACGTCGCGCTTCGTTGTTTCTGTTCCAAAATTCGGCCCTTCTCACATAGGATTAGTCCGATTCCTCGGCTATCCAAAATTAAAGCCAAATTTTGAGATTATCTCGCGGCGATAATGAGCGGTTACTGAGAATCCTGAATGGAACCGGCAGGTATGAAGCATTCCAACTCGTTGCGGCGCGCGATGTTGAGCGTTGCGGCCCTCATGCTCTTGCAGGGCGCCACGGCGTGGGCCGGCATGCCGGTCAACGCGGACGCCCTGAATGGCACAAGCGGCGAGGCGCCGCCGCTTGCGGGCAGCCGCCCGTCGCTCGGCAGCCTCACGCCGCGGCCGGCCAGCGCGCTGCCGCTCGCAGCGAATCCGGCCGAGCAGGCCGAAGCCGGCGCCCAAGGCGACGTTGCCACGTTGATGCAGCTCATTCACGACTCGCAGCTCGTCGAATTGCGCACGACCTACAACGCGAGTTACGGCGCGAGCCTTTTCTTCTATCCGCCGGAAATGACGTACTACGTCGTGCTGTTTCAGGACAAGCACTTCTGGCGCGTGATCCGCTCGCAGGACGAAGCGCGCTCCGAGGCCATTTACGCCGACTTCGCGCGGCAAACGGCGCAGCTCGCCGATGTCGAAATCCGCCGCATGCAGCTCGAAGCGCAGAAGGCGTTTATCGAGCGAGTGATCGCCATTTCCGAAGACCGTGCGCGCCGCTTGCAGGCCGACCTCGACATCGCTCGCACGCAGCAGGCGCGCGTCGACGACTACCAGCGCCAGGTGCAGGTCGATGCGCGCTCGCTCAATGCGCAAAAGGCACAGGCGCAGGCTCAACTGCGCGATCTCCAGCGTCAGGTGGACGATCTCCAGCGCGCGACCGAAGCGGGTTTGCCGGGATCATCGCGCCGATAACGGCAGGCGCGCCGCCGGCCAGGCTGGCGGCGCTTTGTGCGTGCGCGGTTCCCAGTGCGTTTCGTTTTGCGTTGACGATAAAAAGCCCGGCTGTTGCCGGGCTGTCGTTTGGGCTGGTGCGCGAGTTACTTCGTGAAACGATCCGGGACTTCCGTCACGCGACGTTGCGAAACGTGGTTGACCCAGTCCGTGCTGTCGGCAGAGGCGGCCGGCTGCGCGGGCGCGCGCTGCGCCGTGTGTGCAGTGGCGTAGGCCGCATAGGTGGCGATCGACGCATAGTCGTCGGCGGCATTCGCGCTGGTTTGACGCGGTGAATAGCTGTGCGCCTCTGAATAGCCGCCGTGCGTGCGTTGCGTGGTCACCGGCGGCACTTCGCGATACGGCGCGAAGTCGTGCGCGCCGTGCCGGATGGTGGCTTCGGACGAGCCGCCCCGGCGGTCCGCGACGCGATGCGCGCCCGAATGCTTGACGGCCCGCTCGGCGCGGTGCGCACGCTGTACGAGCGGGGCGACGATGATCGTGCGCGACGGTGCGCGTGCGCTGAGATCAAGCGGGCTGGTGGACGCTCCGGCGCTTTGAGCCGCCTTGCGTACGCCGGTTGCGGGCGCCGCCGCTTTTACGGCCGGGGTGGCGGCGACAGCCGCGCTGCGCGTTGCCGCAGGCGCCGAAGCCGCTGAAGTGGCCGAAGTCGCCGAAGTCGCCGAAGTCGCCGAAGTCGCCGAAGTCGCCGAAGTCGCCGAAGTCGCCGAAGTCGCCGAAGTCGCCGAAGTCGCCGAAGTCGCCGAAGCTACCGTAGTCGCCGAAGCGGCCGAAGCGGCCGAAGTGGCTGTAGCGGCCTGGAGCGTTTGCACAACGGGCGCCGGAGGCACCGTGATGGCACCTTCGCGAATCGTGTTCGGCGGTGTTTGCTTATCCAGGTCGCGGGCATCGGCGACCTTGGGCGTGGCTACGGCAGCCGGGCCTGCCGTGGCACGATCGTGCTCGGCGCGCGCGTTGGCGAGACGGTCGGAGATTTCGCCGTTATTGCCCGCAGCGGCACGTGTGGCTAACGCGCTCGTGGTGCCTGCGTCGTGCTGGGAATGGCTCGCGATGATCCATGCGAGCAGCGCCGCGCCGCCGATGGCGACCGCGCCGCCCGCGAGCTTGCGGCGCTCGAACGGCGGCGTGCGCTGCGTGACGGCCAAACCCACGGGCGTGGCGGCGAGCGGCGCGGCCGGTGCAGTGGAACGGGAATCCTGTCCTACAGGCGCGGCCACGGCCACGGGAGCAGCCGCAGCCGGCGCGGCCGGTGCAACCGGCTGGCGGTGTTGATCCCAGCGATAAATGGCCTGGAATACCTCCGCGCTCAGGCACATCGTGCGCATGATCGCGGCGTAGAGCGCGCGCAGTTCGGCGCGCAGGCTGAATTGGGGAGCGGTGAGCGCCCATTCGCGGCCGAACGACACCGGCAGACGGGCGAGCGGGCGGATGTGCGGTAGCGCTAACGTACCTTCGACCTGGACAAACGGAAAAGTTGACATCGATCTCTCTCGGCCCCGGCGCGGCGTTGGCGCCGGGAGGCAATGTCATGGGTCGCACGCACGGACGGGTCTGCGGCGTGCCGCAAAAAAAATCAACCCAATGAACCCAATGAATGGCAGAGATGATCGCTCCAGGGCGAACGTCGTTCTATCAGAAATGTCTTAAAACCGCGTCCTTGTTGATCGTCAGACAAGATCGAGCCGGTAGATGTAGCGCAGCGCCGTGATGTCGACGCCGCCCATGCGATCGGGTTCCGAGCCCGAATAGCGCCAGCCTTGACGCTCGTAGAACGCGATCGCGGGCGTATTGCCGTCGAGCACATACAGATAGAGCTGGGTTTCGCCCTGCGCGCGCGCCCAGTCCTGTGCCGCCTGCATGAGACGCTTGCCGACGCCCATGCCCTGATGGGCGGGCAGCGCGTGGAGATTGTCGAGCAGCACGCCCCACGGCGAGCCCGGCTGGCGCTCGACGCAGACAAAACCCACTGGCGTGCCGCCGTCGAGTTCGGCGATCAGCACGAGGCGGCGTTCGCCGCCGGGCGCTTCCATGCGCGCGCGCCAGTAGGCCGCGCGCTCCTCGCCCACTTCGTGCGCGAGAAACGCCTCCGGCAGCAGCGCGCGGTACGTCGCTTGCCAGCTCGCCGCGTGCATGGCGGCAAGCAGCGGCGAATCGGCAACGAGGGCGGGACGCAACGAAAGGGCGGACGCGTTTGACATGCGGGCTACGGAACGTGAACGGTCGAAGAAAAACCGCGAGGAACGATGCGCGCTGCGCTACCTGAGGCCGATGCGTCGCGCGGGGCGCATTTCATTGTGCCCGATCCCGGCCAGAGCTGCGAACGGGTGTGCAACAAATGAAAGTAAATAGAAGCAATAATGAAATAAAAATGAAAGAATATGGGCGTCCAGGCGCCTTTTCAACGTCACTTGTCAGGTATTACCCGGATATCTGCCTTGATGCGCGCGCCGGATAATGAGCGCCCGCCCGGGCGCGCCCCGGCGGGCGCCTGCGTCGGCGGGCGTTCGTTTCTCACTGTTCGCGCGGCATTGCCGCGATGTCGCCTTTCGCGCGGACGGTCTCTTCAGAGAGTGTCATGTCTACCGCGTCCCACGCATCCTCCAGCGAATCGAAAGTCCGCACCGTTTTTCGCGTCACCAGCGGCAACTTTCTGGAAATGTACGATTTCATGGTCTACGGCTATTACGCTTCGGCGATCGCCCGGACCTATTTCCCGAGCAACAACGCCTTCGCTTCGCTGATGCTGTCGCTGTCGGTGTTCGGTGCGGGCTTCCTCGTGCGGCCGCTGGGCGCCATCATCCTCGGCGCCTACATCGACCATCACGGCCGCCGCAAGGGCCTGATCCTCACGCTCGGCCTCATGGCGCTCGGCACCCTGGCCGTGGCCGTCGTGCCGGGTTACGCGACCATCGGCGCGCTCGCGCCCGCCCTCGTGCTGCTCGGACGTCTGCTGCAAGGCTTTTCGGCGGGCGTGGAGCTGGGCGGCGTCTCGGTGTACCTCTCCGAAATCGCGACCAAGGGCAACAAGGGCTTCTACGTCTCGTGGCAGTCGGGCAGCCAGCAAGTCGCGGTGGTGTTCGCGGCGCTGCTCGGCGTGGTGCTGCATCGCCTTCTGCCCGTCGAGGAAATGACGGCCTGGGGCTGGCGCGTGCCGTTCATCATCGGCTGCTGCATCGTGCCGTTCCTGTTCCTGATTCGCCGCTCGCTCCAGGAAACCGAGGAATTCGCGAAGAGGAAGCATCGTCCGTCGATCAGCGAAATCATGGCGTCGATGGTGCAGAACTGGGGTGTGGTGATCGCCGGCATGGGCATGGTCATCATGACCACGGTGTCGTTCTACATGATCACGGCCTACACGCCGACGTTCGGCAAGGAAGTGCTCAAGCTCGGCGAACTCGACACGCTGATCGTGACGGTTTGCATCGGCTTGTCGAATCTGTTCTGGCTGCCGGTTTCCGGCGCGATTTCCGACCGCATCGGCCGCCGTCCCGTGCTGATCGCCTTCACGGTGCTCACGATCGTCACGGCTTACCCGGCGGTGCAGTGGCTCGTGGCCGAGCCGTCGTTCGGCCGTCTCCTGATCGTCGAGCTGTGGCTGTCGTTCCTCTACGGCTGCTATAACGGCGCGATGGTCGTGGCGCTCACCGAAGTCATGCCCGCCGACGTGCGCACGGCCGGCTTCTCGCTGGCCTACAGCCTCGCGACGACGATCGGCGGCTTCACGCCCGCCATCTCCACGTACCTGATCCACATGAGCGGCAACAAGGCCGCGCCGGGCGCCTGGATGGGCATCGCCGGCGTGTGCGGCCTGATCGCGACGCTCGTGCTCTATCGCACCGCCGAAGCGCGCAACCAGTACAAGACGGCCTGATCGGCGTTTCGCCGGCACACATGCAAACGGGGCGCCCAGTGATCTGGGCGCCCCGTTTTCGTTTGGGTCGCGCGCGGAGCAAGGGCGGGGGCGGGCGCGGCCCGTAATCGAGCGCGAAGATCAGGCGTCGCGCAATTGCCTCGCCACCGCTTCCACCACCTCGCTCCACGCGCGCGGGCGCGGCTGGCGCACGAGCTGCGCGCGCGGATACCACGGGGTCTCGCTCGTGCCCGCGAACCAGCGCCAGTCGGCGGCGAACGGCAGCATGAGCCAGAGCTTCGCGCCGAGCGCGCCCGCGAGGTGCGCGATGGACGTGTCGATGGAAACCACGCCGTCGAGGCGTTCGATCACGGCGGCGGTATCGGCGAAATCCCCGAGCTTCGCGCCCAGCCGATGAATCGAGTGCGCGCGCGGATGCGCGTCGAGCGCCGCGTGTTCGGCGTCGCTCAATTCGGGCTGAAGCACGATCCAGTCGATGCCGTCGAGCGCGAACAGCGGTTCGAGCGCCGCGAGCGGAATCGAGCGGTTTTCGTATTTCTGGATGCGCCCCGACCACGCGAGCCCGATCTTGCGCCGCGCCTGCCCGCCGAGCGAGCCGCGCCATTTGCGGCGATACGCGGCGCTCGCTTCGAGATACGGCGTGCGCGCGGGCAACTTGTCGACGCTCACGCCGAGCGCGAGCGGCAGCGACAGCAGCGGGCAATGCAGATCGGCCACGGGGCGCGGCGCGGCGCCTTGCGCCACGAGCGTCACGCGCCAGGCTTCGGCGGCGGGCGCGATCAGCGGAATCAGCGCCGCCTGCACTTCGAGCACGATGCGCGAGTTGCCGTTGCCTTCGCGTGCCGCGATCAGGGGCACGAAACGCACGAACTGGAGCGTGTCGCCGAAACCTTGCTCGGCTTCGACGATCAGCGTGCGGCCGTTCAGCGGCTCGCCATGCCAGCGCGGCGGCGTGCGGCTCGCGTGCGCGGCGCCCGGCGCGTTGGCGTGCGCGAACTCGCGCGCGGCCGGGTCGAGCCGCCATTCGTATTCGGGCAAACCGCGCTGGAAGTCGCCGAGCGTGAGCCACGTGAGCGCGCGGTTCAGATGCGCGGCGGCGAGGTCGGGCCGCACGCGCAGCGCTTCGTCGAAGGCGCGCAGCGCGGCGGCGTGGCGGCCGAGCGCGTGATGCGCGGTGCCGAGCGCGAGCCAGGCGAGCGCGAATTTGGGATCGGCGCCGATCGCGCGTTCATAGGGCGCGACGGCTTCGTCGTGGCGGCCGAGCGCCGCGAGCGCGTTGCCGAGACCGAACAGCGCGGGCACGAAGCGCGGCTGCAATGCGAGCGCCGCCTCGAAGCCGTTGACGGCCTGCGCGTGATGGCCGGTGGCGTCGAGCGTGTTGGCGAGGTTGAAATGCGCGGCGACGAAGCGCGGTTCGAGGCGCAGCGCCCTCTGGAACTGTTCGACGGCGCTCGCGCTGTCGCCGAGCGCGTTGAGCGACATGCCGAGATTGTTGTGCGCGCCCGCGTGGCCGGGCCTGATCCTGAGCGCGCGGCGAAAGGCGTCCGCGGCTTCGGCGTGGCGGCCGAGCGCGTGCAGCGCGTTGCCGAGATTGTTGTGCGACGAGGCGTCGCCGGGTTGCAGGCGCACCGCGTGGCCGAACGCGTACATCGCATCTTCGTGGCGGCCGAGCGCCGCGTACGCATTGCCGAGGTTGTAGTGCGCGAGCGCGAAGGCGGGCGAGAGCGTGAGCGCGTTGCGAAAGCGCTCGATCGCGCCCTCGAGCTGGCCGAGCGCCTTGAGGGTGTTGCCGAGGTTCAACTGGAGCGCGGCGTCGTCGGGGCGAAGCGCGACGGCGCGGCGCACGAGGTCCGCGGCCTCGGCGTGCTGGCCTTGCTGATGCCGCAGCACGCCGAGCAGATGCAGCGCATCGACGTGGACGGGATCGGCGTCGAGCGTCGCGCGATAGCCGCGCTCGGCGTCGTCGAGCCGGCCGTCGCGATGTGCGGCGTAAGCGCGGACAAAAACGGGTTCCATGACTGAAGAGGCAATACGATCAAACGCAAACCCGGCATTTTCCCACACTCGGGCAGCGGCCCCGCACGCTTGACGGGTTTTCCTTACGTAACTAACATATGAATAGATATTCATATGTTGAGGATGACGTCGGCATGACCGCTCTTTCCAGCGACGAACGGGTCGCGCCGCTCGCCGGGCTGTTCCGGCTGCTAGGCGACGCCACGCGGTTGCGCATCGTGCTCGCGTGCGTGCAGCAGCGTCTCGCCGTGGGCGCGATTGCCGAAGCGCTCGGCTTGTCGCCGTCGCTCGTGAGTCACCATCTGCGGCATTTGCGCGCGGCACGCATCGTGCGTGCCGAACGCGTGGGCAAGCAGGTCTTTTACGCCGCCGCCGACGCGCATATCAGCGCGATGCTCGGGGCCATGCTCGAACATGTGGCCGAGCCGGCCACGCACTGGCAGGAGGGCGCATGACGGGTGCCGAACGCAAGCCGGCGGATCATGCCGATCACGGCCACGGCCACGGCCACGAACACGGCCACGGCCACGAACACGAACACGAACACGAACACGAACACGCGCAGGGCCACGATCAGGCGCACGACCACGGCCACGCGCATGGCGGTCATCACCATCATCACCATCACGCGCCCGCAGCCGGGCAGGGGCGCGCGTTCGCCGTCGCGGTCGCGCTCAATGTCGTGATCGTCGGGGTGCAGGCCGTCTACGGCGTGCTCGCGCACTCGACCGCGCTGCTCGCCGACGCCGGCCACAATCTCTCCGACGTGCTCGGCCTTTTGCTCGCGTGGGGCGCGGCATGGCTCGCCACGAGGCGGCCGTCGGCGCGCTTCACGTTCGGCTTCGGCAGTTCGTCGATTCTCGCCTCGCTCGCCAATGCCGCGCTGCTGCTCGTCGCATGCGGCGCGATTCTCGCCGAAGCGTTCGGGCGGCTGCTGCATCCGGCGAGCGTCGCGGGCTTCGACGTATTCGTGGTCGCGCTCGTCGGCCTGTTCGTGAACGGCTTTTCGGCGTGGCTTTTCATGCGCGGCCAGAAGGAAGATCTCAACGTGCGCGGCGCATTCCTGCATATGGCCGCCGACGCGGGCGTGTCCGCCGCCGTGGCCGTGAGCGGCCTCGTGATTCTCGCCACCGGCGCGAGCTGGGTCGATCCGCTCATGTCGATCGCGGTGGTGCTCGTGATCGTCTACGGCACGTGGGGCTTGCTGCGCGAGTCGGTGCGGCTCGCGCTCGCGGCGGTGCCGGAGAACGTCGATATCGTCGAAGTGCGCGCATTTCTCGCGCGCCAGGCAGGCGTGATCGACGTGCATGACTTGCACGTGTGGGCGCTTTCGACCACGGGTTGCGCGCTTTCGGCGCACCTCGTGATGCCGGCGGGGCATCCCGGCGACGCCGCGCTCGACGCCATGGTGGCATCGCTCGGCGCGCGCTTCGGCATGCGCCACGTCACGCTTCAGGTCGATCTCGGCACGAGCGCGCATCGTTGCGCGCTGGATTGCGAACAGAGCGTGGCCGCGCCGTCGCATGCGCATTGAAGCGGCATCGCACGGCTACCGATGCGGCCCCGCCGCCACGCCGCCCCGTATCGGCATCGCTGGCAAACGCGCCGAAAGCCCGCGTTTTGATGCGCTGCCGCGCGACCCGCTGCCGCGCGGGCGATACACTACGAACTATGTTCCGGAGTGATGTTCAAAGCGGTGTCCAAAGCGTGCCGAGCACAGGGAGGTCTGCATGACCGTGGCTTCGTCTCTCGCGCCCGTGCTCATCGTGGGCGCGGGACCCACTGGCCTCGCCGCCGCGATGAGTCTCGCGCGCGCGCGCATTCCCGTGCGTTTGATTGATCGCTCGCCCGAGCCCGCGCGTCATTCGCGCGCGATCGGCGTTCAGGCGCGCACGCTCGAACTGTTCGAGCAGCATCGCTGTGTCGAGCCGTTTCTCGAACTCGGCCATCGCGCGCACGTCGCCAATCTTTATTCGAACGGCCAGCGCCGCGCGCGGCTCGATTTCGATCCGCTGCTCACGCGGTATCCGTATCTGATCTTCATCGATCAAACCGTCACCGAACGCATTCTCACGCAGCATCTCGCGACGCTCGGCGTGGAGATCGAGCGCGGCGTCGAACTGGTGGATTTCACGCAGGGCTCGGCGGGCGTGAGCGCCGATCTGCGCCATGCCGACGGCCGTCAGGAAGCGCTGCGCTGCGCCTATGTGGTCGCCGCCGACGGCGCGCACAGCACGGTGCGGCATCGGCTCGACATGCAGTTCGAGGGCGAGACGATGGCGCAGTCGTTCTTGCTCGCCGATCTCGCGCTCACCACGCCGTGGCCCGAGGACGAGTTCCACATATTCGCCTCGGGCGAAGGGCTGGCGGCGCTGTTTCCGCTCGGCCGGGGACGCTTTCGCCTGATCGCCGATCACAAGGCCATGCTGCCCGCCGCGCCCGAAGGCGCGCTGCCCGTGCCGACGCTCGACGAATGCCGCGCGATCGTCCGGCAGCGCGTGCATCATCCGGTTTCCATTGCGGACATGACGTGGGCGTCGTACTTCAACATCAACAGCCGCATGGTGCGGCAGTTGCGCGCGCAGCGAATCTTCTTCGCCGGCGACGCGGCGCACGTGCATAGCCCGGCGGGCGCGCAGGGCATGAACACGGGCATTCAGGAGGCGCTCAATCTGGGCTGGAAACTCGCGCGCGTGCATGCGGGCGGCGCGCCCGAGCGCCTGCTCGACACGTACCACGCCGAGCGCTATCCGATCGAGCGCCTCGTGCTGCAACAGACCAGCTTCATGACGCAGCTCGTCGAAGCCGATCACGGGCCGCTCAAGCTGCTGCGCGAGCGCGTGATGCCGGCGCTCGTTTCGCTCGGGCCGCTGCGCGACGCCGCGCGGCAGGCCGTGAGCGAACTGTCGATCCAATACCGGCGCAGCCCGCTCACGCTCGACCGCACGCTCGACGGCGGTCCGCGCGCGGGCGAACGCGCGCCCGACGCGCTCGTGCATGTGATCGACGGACCGCTCGGGCCTTCGCCGGGCAGGGGGCGTATCTTCGATCTGCACGATCCCGCGTGCTTCTCGCTGTTCGTGCTGGTGGAAGACGAGGCCGAAGCCGTCGGCAACGACGCGGCGCTCCGGCGTTTCGCGCAAGCCGTCGAGCGGCTCTTTCCGCAGGCGTTGCGCCTGTGGTGGATCGCGGATCTCGCGGCGGGCGCCGCGCCGCTCGCAGGCGAGGGCGCGCCGTCGCTCGACGAGTCGTACGGGCGCACGCGGCCCGCGTTCTATCTGGTGCGCCCGGACGGCTATATCTGCATGCGCGGGCGGCCCGCTTCGGATCTCAACGCGTTGCTGCGCCACTGCGAAACGTGGTTCGCGCCGACACGCTACCCCGCGTCGGCGCCTTCGCCCGCCGATTCCGGCTAGCCGCGGCCGGCTCCGCCGCTCATGCCGCCGCTGGCATCAGCGTGTCGCGGTACTTCGTCAGCGCGGCGAGCACGATTTCCGTGAAGCCGGCTTCCTTGCCTTCGCCGTCGAACGCCGCGAGCAGCGAGCGGCGCATGCGCGGCTCCCAGAACTTGCGGATATGTTCGGCGATGCCCGTCAGCGCTTCCTCGCGGTCGGGCAGCGAGTCGAAGAACATGCCGATCTGGTTCGCCATCTCGATCAGGTGGTCGGCTTTCATGTCATTTCCCCGAGGTGGCGGCGGCGCCGGCAACGGCTTCGCGCTGGCGCAGCAGATCGAGCTGCGTCGCGTTGAAGCGCGAGTATTCGCGCTGCCATTCGGAAGGCTGCTGCACGTGGCTCACCTGCACGGCCGTCACCTTGTACTCGGGGCAATTCGTGGCCCAGTCCGATGCATCGGTGGTGATGACGTTCGCGCCCGACTCGGGGAAGTGGAACGTGGTGTACACCACGCCCGGCTGCATGCGCGTGCTGACCTGCGCGCGCAGCACCGTTTGCCCCGCGCGCGACTCGATGCCCACCCAGTCGCCGTCGCGAATGCCGCGATCTTCGGCATCCACCGGATGAATCTCGAGGCGGTCTTCCTCGTGCCAGCGCGAGTTCTCGGTGCGGCGGGTTTGCGCGCCCACGTTGTATTGCGAGAGGATGCGGCCGGTCGTGAGCAGGAGCGGGAAGCGGCGCGTGACCTTTTCCGGCGAGGCGATGAACTTCGTGATGACGAACTTGCCCTTGCCGCGCACGAATTCTTCGATGTGCATGATCGGCGTGCCGTCGGGCGCTGCTTCGTTGCAGGGCCACTGGATGCTGCCCATTTCGTCGAGCCGCTGGTACGAGACGCCGTGGAACGTGGGCGTGAGACGCGCGATCTCGTCCATGATCTGCGACGGATGCGTGTAGCCCATTTCGTAGCCGAGCGCGCGGGCCAGCAGGATCGTCACTTCCCAGTCGGCGTAACCGGCGATCGGCGGCATCACCTTGCGCACGCGCGAGATGCGGCGTTCGGCGTTGGTGAAGGTGCCGTCCTTTTCGAGGAACGACGAGCCCGGCAGCAGCACGTGCGCGTACTTCGC
Source organism: Paraburkholderia sp. J41 (assembly GCF_905220235.1). Classification (NCBI taxonomy): domain Bacteria; kingdom Pseudomonadati; phylum Pseudomonadota; class Betaproteobacteria; order Burkholderiales; family Burkholderiaceae; genus Paraburkholderia; species Paraburkholderia sp. J41. Next base: position 26,965 of record NZ_CAJMZE010000052.1, read on the forward strand.
CGTTTCGTTCAGGAAGATGTCCTGCACGACGATGCATTCCATCGAGGAGAGCGCGGCCGCGACGTGCTGCGTGTTCGGGTCGGACTGCACGATGTCCTCGCCCTGGCAATAGAGGCCCATGAAGGTGCCGTCGAGCGCCGCTTCGAACATGTTCGGAATGCGCAGGCCAGGCTCGCTGTGCAGCGCGACGTTCCAGGCGTCCTCGAAGAGTGAGCGCGTGGTGGCGTCGCCCACGTGGCGATAACCCGGCAGCTCGTGCGGGAACGAGCCCATGTCGCACGAGCCCTGCACGTTGTTCTGGCCGCGCAGCGGGTTCACGCCCACGCCTTCGCGGCCGATGTTGCCCGTGGCCATCGCGAGGTTGGCGATGCCCATCACCATGGTCGAGCCCTGTGCGTGCTCCGTGACGCCCAGGCCGTAATAGATCGCCGAATTGCCGTGTTGCGCGTAGAGGCGCGCGGCGGCGCGCACCTGCTCAGCGGGCACGCCCGTCACTTCGGCCATCGCCTCGGGCGAATTCTCGGGCAGCGAGACGAAATCGCGCCATTGCTCGAACGCGCGCGTTTCGCAGCGCTCGGCCACGAACGCTTCGTTCACGAGTCCTTCGGTGACGATCACGTGTGCGATGGAGTTGATCATCGCGACGTTGGTGCCGGGGCGCAGTTGCAGATGGTGCTCGGCCTTCACGTGCGCGGTGTCGACGATGTCGATGCGGCGCGGGTCCACGACGATCAGCTTCGCGCCCTGACGCACGCGGCGCTTCAGGCGCGAGCCGAACACCGGATGGCCGTCGGTGGGATTCGCGCCGATCACCATGATGACGTCCGAGTGATCGACCGAAGCGAAGGTTTGCGTGCCCGCCGACTCGCCGAGCGTGGTCTTGAGGCCGTAGCCCGTGGGCGAGTGGCACACGCGCGCGCAGGTATCCACGTTGTTGTTGCCGAACGCGGCGCGCACGAGCTTCTGCACGAGATAGGTTTCCTCGTTCGTGCAGCGCGAGGACGTAATGCCGCCGATCGAATCGCGACCGTGCTTTGCCTGGATGCGGCGGAACTCGCTGGCGGCGTAGCCGATCGCTTCGTCCCAGCTCACCTCGCGCCACGGGTCGGTGATCTTCGCGCGGATCATCGGCTTCTTGATGCGGTCCTTGTGCGTGGCGTAGCCCCACGCGAAGCGGCCCTTCACGCACGCGTGGCCTTCGTTGGCCTGGCCGTTCTTGTGCGGCACCATGCGCACGACCTCGTTGCCCTTCATCTCGGCCTTGAACGAGCAGCCCACGCCGCAATACGCGCACGTGGTCACGACGGAATGCTCGGCCTGGCCCAGCATTACGACGGTCTTTTCCTGCAACGTCGCGGTCGGGCATGCGGCCACGCACGCGCCGCACGACACGCACTCCGAATCCATGAACGGCTCGCTCGCGCCGGCCGCCACGCGCGACTCGAAGCCGCGTGCGGCGATCGTCAGCGCGAAGGTGCCTTGCGTTTCCTCGCAGGCGCGCACGCAGCGGTTGCAGACGATGCACTTGGACGGATCGTAGGTGAAGTACGGGTTCGACTCGTCCTTCTTGTCCTTCAGGTGATTCGCGCCGTCGAAGCCGTAGCGCACTTCGCGCAGGCCCGTGACGCCCGCCATGTCCTGAAGTTCGCAGTCGCCGTTGGCGGGGCAGGTGAGGCAGTCGAGCGGGTGATCGGAGATGTACAGCTCCATCACGTTGCGGCGCAGCTTTTGCAGGCGGTCGCTTTGCGTGCGCACCTTCATGCCCGCTTCGACGGGCGTCGTACACGAAGCCGGATAGCCGCGCCGCCCTTCGATCTCGACGAGACACAGGCGGCACGAACCGAACGGTTCGAGCGAGTCGGTCGCGCAGAGCTTCGGCACGTTGATGCCGGCTTCGATCGAAGCGCGCATCACCGAGGTGCCCGCGGGCACCGTGACGCACTGGCCGTCGATTTCGAGCGTGACGTCGACGTCGGCGTGACGCAGTGGCGTGCCGTAGTCGGTATCGTCGAAAGGCGAGCGTTGCTTCATTGCCGCCGATTTGCAGGCGCAATTGCCGGAACCGCAACCGCCGGCTTGATTCGTGAGCGTGTCGGACATGCTGGGTTCCTCGTTCAGGCAGTCGCTGCCGGCTGGACAACGGGTTCGAGACCGAAATCTTCCGGGAAATGATTGAGCGCCGAAAGCACCGGGTAGGGCGTCATGCCGCCCATCGCGCAGAGCGAGCCGGACACCATCGTGTCGCATAGATCGCGCAGCAGCGTGACCTGCTTTTCGGAGGTGTCGCCCTTGCGGATCCTGGCGATGACTTCCACGCCGCGCGTCGAGCCGATGCGGCATGGCGTGCACTTGCCGCACGATTCGAGCGTGCAGAACTCCATCGCGTATTGCGCGAGATCCGCGAGATTGGACGTGTCGTCGTGCACCACGAGGCCGCCGTGGCCGACCACGGCCCCCACGGCCGCATACGCTTCGTAGTCCATAGGAATGTCCCACTGGCTTTCGGGCAGATACGTGCCGAGCGGGCCGCCCACCTGCACGGCGCGCGGCGGGCGGCCGCTGGCGGTGCCGCCGCCGTAATCCATCATCAGTTCGCGCAGCGTCACGCCGAATGCCAGTTCGACGAGACCGCCGCGCGCGATGTTGCCCGCGAGCTGGAACGGCAACGTGCCGCGCGAGCGGCCCATGCCGAAGTCCTTGTAGAACGCCGCGCCCTTCGCGAAGATGATGGGCACCGTGGCGAGCGTGATGACGTTGTTGATGACCGTGGGCTTGCCGTACAGGCCGGCGAGCGCGGGCAGCGGCGGCTTGGCGCGCACGATGCCGCGCTTGCCTTCGAGCGATTCGAGCAGCGCCGTTTCCTCGCCGCACACGTAGGCGCCCGCGCCCTTGGCAACGAACAGGTCGAAGCGCTTGCCGCTGCCCAGCACGTCGTCGCCGAGCCAGCCCGCGACGCGCGCGCGGCGGATCGCTTCCTCGAGCGCCGCGATCGAGTGCGGATATTCGCTGCGCACGTAGATATGGCCGACCGTCGCGCCGACGGTGATGCCCGCGATGGTCATGCCTTCGATCAGCACGTACGGGTCGCTTTCCATCACGAGGCGGTCGGAGAACGTGCCCGAGTCGCCTTCGTCGGCGTTGCAGACGATGTACTTCTGGTCCGCGTGCGCCTGCGCGACCGTGCGCCACTTGATGCCGGCCGGGAACGCCGCGCCGCCGCGCCCGCGCAAGCCCGATTCGATCAGCGCCTCGCAGGCCGCGGCGCTGGTCGTCGCGAGTGCGTTGCGCAGCCCTTCGAGGCCGCCGTGCGCGACGTAGTCGTCGGTGGAAAGCGGGTCGGTGATGCCGATGCGCGCGAAGGTGAGGCGCTGCTGGCGGCGCAGATACGGAATCTGCTCGACGAGCCCGACGCTGCGCGCGTGCTGGCCGCCTTGCAGGAAGTTCGCCTCGAACAAGGCGCCGACCTCGCCCGGCTCGACATTCGCGTAGCCCACGCGGCCGTCGGCCGTTTCCACTTCGACGAGCGGTTCGAGATAGAGCAGGCCGCGCGAGCCGTTGCGCACGAGCTGGACGCTCGCGCCGCGCGCGGCGGCCTCGCGTTCGATGGCGGCGGCGATCTCGTCGGCGCCGAGCGCGAGCGCCGAGGAATCGCGGGGAACGTAGATGCGCGTCATGCTGCCTCCTCGGCGCGAGCGACGGTCTTCATGGCCGTGTCGAACAGCGCGTCGAACTTTTGCGGGGTCACTTTCGCGTGCAGCGTGCCGTTAATCGTCATGGCCGGCGAGAGCGCGCACTGGCCGAGGCAATAGACCGATTCGAGCGCGACCTCGCCGTGCTCGTGCGGCGCGTGGGCCGCGTCGGCGGCATGGCCGTGCTGATGAAAACGGCAGCCCGTATGCGCTTCCACGTGCTGCGCCAGCGCTTCGCTGCCCATGCTGCGGCACGCTTCCGCGCGGCACAGTTGCACGGTCACGGCAGCCGGCGGCGCGGTGCGGAAGTGGTGGTAATAGGTGATGACGCCGTGTACCTCGGCGCGCGAGAGATTCAATGCCTTCGCGAGCGGCGCAACCGTGTCGGGCGGCACGAAGCCGGTCTCGTCCTGAATGGCATGCAGGATGGCGAGCAGCGTGCGGCCGGGTTGTGCGTGACGGCGCACGAGATCGTCGGGGGTGCGGAGCGTTGTCTCTTCCACAGTGGGGTTCCTCCTGGCATATATGCACTTGTTATTCATAAAGTGTGCAACTATGCTCGGGTTGTCTTGTTGTCTGATCGAACAATAGGCCCCTGTAAATGCAGACGCAATAGGAAGGATGATTTCATAATGATCAAGGTCGAGTGCCAGGCGCAGGTGGTCGTGCGCGACGCGGAAGGCCGCGAAGCAAGCCTGACGGACGTTGTGCCGTTGCTTGCGCTCGTCGCGGAAGAGGGGAGCATCGCGCAGGCGGCGCAGCGTAAGGGTTTGTCCTATCGCCATGCGTGGGGCGTGTTGCGCGAAGTGGAGGAGCGGCTGGGCGGCGCGCTCATCGCCAAGGCGCGCGGGCGCGGCTCCGTGCTCTCGGAACTGGGCGAGGCCGTGCTGCGTTCGCAGCGCCTGTGCGCCGAGCGCCTGCAAGGCAACATGGACGCGCTCGCAAGCGAAGTGGCGAGCGATTTGAACCGCTGGCTCGCGCCGGCCACGCAGGATCTGCGCATTCACGCCTCGCACGGCTACGCCGTGGCGGCGCTGGTGACGGCGCTGGTGGGCGATCAGGTGCCGGTGGAGATCAAGTACCGCGACAGCGTGGACGCCATTTCGGCGCTTGCGCGCGGCGAGTGCGACCTCGCGGGCTTTCATCTGCCGCGCGGCGACTTTCGCGCGGCGTGCGCCAATGCCTATCGCGCCTGGCTCGATCCGCAGCGCCATGTGCTGATCCATCTCACGCAGCGCAAGCAGGGCTTGTTCGTCGGGCGCGGCAATCCCAAGCGCGTGACCGGACTTGCCGATCTCGCGCGCGGCGACATCCGCTTCGTGAACCGTCAGCCGGGTTCGGGCACGCGCATGCTGATCGACTTGCTGCTTACGCGCATCGGCGTCGACCCGGAACGCGTGAACGGCTATGCCTCATCGGAACTGACGCACTCGGCGATCGCGGCGTTCGTGGCCAGCGGCATGGCCGACGTGGGCTTCGGCGTGGAGCCGGCGGCGCATCATTTCGGGCTCGATTTCATCGAAATCGCCGACGAAGACTACTATTTCGCCTGCGATCGCGCCCATCTCACGCATGAGCCGCTGGCCACCGTGCTGGCGATCCTGCGCGGCGCCGGGTTTCGCGAGTCGGTCGCACATCTCGAAGGTTACGATCCGAGCGCATGCGGCGAAGTGGTGGCGCTCGAGGCGGCGTGGGGCGACGACGGGGCGCGCAGCGTGTTTCCGGTTTGAGGCTCTTGATCGCGGTGTAATGAAAGGCAACGCACATCGCGGCTCGATACTCGGGCGACGCTGCAGAGTCCGGCGCTTTTTGTGATACTTTCGACCGGTATTTGCTCTTACGTTTCAGATGCGCGTCGAACGCGCCGATCCATTATGAAATTTGTCCTCAAAGTTTGTACTGTCGCCGCGACCGCGGCGGCATTGTTCGCGACCGTCGACCTGGCTTTCGCGCAGAATTCGCCGGGCGTGCCGGGCGGCATCCTGACCGACGAGTTCAAGCTCCAGGAGCATCCGCAGATGCAATTCGCGGCTTCGACGCCCTCGGGCAAGTATCAGCACGGCAAGCCCAGCGCGGCCCGCAAGCGCGGCGACCTGGGCGACCCGAACGGCTGCAATCTTCAGTGTCCGCAAGATAATTGAGCGGATGGACGCGCACGCGGTGCGCGTGCGCGCAAAAACAAAAACCCCGCAAGCCTGTTGGCTTGCGGGGTTTTATCGTCAAAATCTGGTGGAGCCGGCGTGCCAAAATTCAGTGCGCTCCGGTTCGCTCCAGTTCGCATATTCCTTTGCCGTCAGTAGTTTAGTTCATCTTCCGGTGCGTTCGAGTTTATATTCGTTCGCTCCCATCCGACGCTTCGTGATGGGCTAGACGATGGGCTAAAAATGGCACTCACAGACAAACAGGCAAAGGCACTCACGTACGGCAACAAGCCGGTATTCGAT
>NZ_CAJMZE010000053.1:0-32910 GCF_905220235.1 Paraburkholderia sp. J41
AGGTGTTCCTTCTCCGGAACGCCTTTTTTCATCCAGGCTCTCGCCTCAGCGCGGCGCCGCCGCGCACCGATGATCGAGCAAACCTTCCGCCGATCCCGAACCGTTCTCCACGTCCAGCCCGCTATTGATAATGAGCCAGCCGTCGCGTTTGGCGTCGCTGCCCGCGCCGGTCACGAGAATCGTCTGCACGGCCATGCTCTGCTTCGGCCCAAGATCGCGCTCGACCACGCGAAACGGATTGCTGCGGTCGGTGAGACTCGTCACGCGCGTCACGCGGTAGCGATTGCCGTCGAACGTGGTCCAGCGCCATTGTCCCGGCGGCATATGGCCGAACGGCGCGAGTGCGTCGGCGATGTCGGTGCGCATGCAATCGACGTGAATGTGCAGTTGATTCTGCGAGCGTTGCTTCGACGAATTGATTTCGATGCCAAGCTGATTCGCGGCGAGCGGCTGCCCGAGCTTTGCTTGCACGTAATGCGTCGCGGCCCACGCGTCGGCCCAGTATTCGGGCGAACCGCCATAAAGAATCTCGGCGCTTTCGATGCCGCTCACGCGGTCGGTCGGAATCAGCAGATATTGCGCGCGTCCCGCGATGTCCTTGAGCACCACGTCGCGCTTCTGGAAATCGACGGTCGTGCAGGGGCCGGGCTGGCCTTTGTCGCGCATGTTCGGCACGCATTGGCCGCCCACGACTTTCCAGAGGCCGTCGGAGTCGACCGCGGACAAACGCACGCACGCGCCCGTGACGGTAAGGGCGCACAGCGCGACGGCGAGCGTCGCGAAACGGAGGAGCGAAACGCGGCGGGCGGGCGAAAGGAACGAAAGCATCGGCGAGGAGAGTCGTGTGGACGCTGCGCAGTGTAGCGCAACGCCCATGACAGTCGTGTAGCGGTGCGGCGCGCCGTTGCGCCTCAGGTCGATTTGCGCGGCGGATGAAACGTCATGGGCTGCTCGCCCGAGGCGTTCGAAGGCGACGAAGGCCCGCACGTGCCGCAAGTGCTGCAACCGTCGCCGCTATCGCCGCAATGACCGGCGCTCGCGCGCTTAGGTTGCAGCAAGCGGCCGACGCGTTGCGCGAACGCGCTTCGTTGCGGACGCAACAACGGCGCGGCGAGCGCGGCCTGCACGCGTTGCGCTGATTTCGGCGCGAGCTTGCGCGCCGTGTGCAGCAGGCTCGCGATCACAACCAGCGCGATCACCGCATATTGGGCGACGAGTCCGGCGCTCATACGAAATGCCTCGCGACTTGATAGGTGACGAACGACGCCGCATACGCGACCGCGAACATGTAGCCGAACGAGATCGTCACGGCGCGCCACGAGCGCGTTTCGCGGCGGATCACGGCGAGCGTCGACATGCATTGCGGCGCGAACGCGAACCACACCATCAGCGAGAGCGCGCTGGCGAGCGAGAAGTTCTGCGCGAGCGCGTGCCCGAGCGCGGCAATGTCGCCGTCGCCGCCCGCAACCGAATAGACCGTGGCGAGCGCGGCCACGGCCGTTTCGCGCGCGGCGAAGGCCGGGATCAGCGAAAGGCTCATCTGCCAGTTGAAGCCGAGCGGCGCGAACGGCCATTGCAGCACGCGGCCCAGATAGCCGGCGATGGTGTAGTCGATGGCGGGCTGCGTCGCGCCCGCGGGCGGCGAGGGAAACGTGGAGACGAACCACATCAGCACCGTGAGCGCGAGGATGATGCCGGTGAGGCGCTTGAGGAAGATCGCGCCGCGTTCCCACAAACCGATGGCCACGTCGCGCGGCTTCGGCATGCGATACGAGGGCAGTTCCATCAGCAGCGCATGCTCGCGGCGGTCGCGGCGCAGCAGCTTCATGACGTAGCCCACCGCCATCGCGCCCGCAATGCCGGCCGCGTAGAGCGCGAACAGCACGAGCCCTTGCAGGTTGAATACGCCGAAGATCATGCGCTGCGGAATGAATGCGCCGATCAGCAGCGCGTAGACGGGCAGCCGCGCGGAACACGTCATGAGCGGCGCGACGAGAATGGTGGCGAGCCGGTCGCGCGGATCGGTGATGCTGCGCGTGCCCATCACGCCCGGAATCGCGCACGCGAAACTCGAAAGCAGCGGAATGAACGAGCGCCCGGTGAGCCCCACGGCCACCATCATGCGGTCGAGCAGAAACGCGGCGCGCGGCAGGTAGCCCGACTCTTCCAGCACGAGAATGAAGAAGAACAGCACGAGAATTTCGGGCAGAAAGCCGAGCACGGTGCCCACGCCGCCGAACAGCGCGTCGGTGACGAGGCTGCGCAGCGGGCCGTCGGGCAGCACGCCGCCCGCGTAAGCGCCGAGCCAGGCGAAGCCGTCGCCAATCGCGTCCGTCATCGGCTTGCCGAGCGAATACACGGCCTGGAACACGAGGAACATCACGAAGGCGAGAATCGCCGGGCCGAGCACGGGATGCAGCGCGAAACGGTCGATGGCGTCGTCGCGCGCGTCGGTGGCGCGCGGCATCGTCACGGCGCTCGCGAGGATCGTGCGCACGGTGGCGTGCAGGTCGTCGCCGGGCGCGTTCGCGGCGGTGCGCGCATCGGCGGCGCTCGTCGCGGTCGTTGCGCTCGTTGCGCTCGTTGCGCTCGCCGTCGTGTTCCTGGCGTCGGTGGCGCTCGTTGCGTGCGTGGCATGGGTGCGGTCGATCAGTTCGACCAGCGCCTGCGCGCCGCCGCGCCGCACGGCCACGGTTTCCACGACCGGCATGCCGAGCCGGCGCGAGAGTTCGGCCGTGTCGACGGCGATGCCGCGCCGTTTCGCGGCGTCCATCATGTTGAGCGCGAGCACCATCGGGCGGCCCATGCGCTTCACTTCCAGTACGAAGCGCAGATGCAGGCGCAGGTTCGTCGCGTCGGCCACGCAAACAATCAGGTCCGGCGCCGCTTCGCCCGGATAACGGCCGAGCAGCACGTCGTGGGTGACGCGCTCGTCGGGGCTCGTCGAGGCGAGGCTGTACGCGCCCGGCAGATCGAGCAGGCGCACGATGCGGCCCGAAGGCGTAGCGAAGCGGCCTTCCTTGCGCTCGACGGTCACGCCCGCGTAGTTGGCGACTTTCTGGCGCGCGCCCGTCAGCAGGTTGAAAAGCGCGGTCTTTCCGCAGTTGGGGTTGCCGACCAGCGCAATGCGCAACGACGACTGAAGCGGAGCCGGATTCATCGCGCGTGGCCCTCGCTCGCGTCGACGCTCACGCGTTGCGCCTCGGCGCGGCGCAGCGCGAAGCGCGTCGAGCCGATCTGCACGAGCAGCGGGTCGGCGCCCCACGGCGCTCGCGCGACCACGCGCACGGGTTCGCCGGGCACGAAGCCCAGATCGCGCAGACGTTGCGCGATGGGATCGGCCGCGTGGGTGTCTTCGACGCGCTCGACGAGCGCGGTCGCACCTTGGGTGAGTTCGGTCAGACGCATGGGGACGGGCTTGACATCAAATGAGAACTGTTCTCATTGTACCGGCGATAGCGACCGCATGCGGCGCCGCAACGCAAAGTTGCGAGATCGCGCCCCATGACCGGGCGTTACAGCGGTGCGTGCGTGCGCTTTTGCCGCACACCGTCGAGGAAAGGGTCAGAGCGGCGGCGCGGGCAAGCTGCCCAGAATCTGCTCGAAGGCGAGGCCGATGGCAAGCAGCCGCCGGTCGCTGCCCAGCGGGCCGTCGAGTTCGAGCCCCACTGGCCATTTGGCGTCGATCAACCCGGCCGGCAGCGCGAGTCCCGGAATGCCCGCGTTGCTGGCGGGGTCGGTGTTGCGCAAGTACGCCTCCATTTCGTCGATGGGCGCGGCGCCGTCGATCGACACGCGCGACGAGCCGTTGAGTTCGTCGAGCGGCACGGCGGCGAGGCGCGTGGTGGGGAACAGCAGCGCGTCGAGGCCGTTGGCGGCGAAGGTCTGCGCATAAAGCTGTTGCAGGCGCGGGCGCCACACCGTCATGGCCGTTTGATAGTCGGGGCCGCGCACGTCGGCGAGCACGGCGTCGTAGGCGGCGCGCACGTCCGGGCTCGCGATGCGCGCGGCGACGTCGGCCACGGTGCGGGCCGTCGGCGCGGGGTTCGGCTGGCGGTTCGGTTGATGGTTCGGCTGATGATTCGGCCGATTGGCGTCGAGCCACGCCTGAAGGTCGTCGATGGGCTCGTGCAGCGCGATCGCCGAACTCACGCGGTCGTTGAGCGCGAGCAGTTCGCCCATTTCCACGGTCACGAACGTCACGCCCGCCGCTTCGAGTTTAGCGAGCGCGAGGCGGACCACATCTTCGAGCGCGGTTTCGAGGCCGCCCCAAAGCGGCTTGGGCAAACCGATGCGCAGGTTCGTGACCGACGCCGCCGCGAGCGGGCCGTGGCCCGTAATCACGGCGTCGAGCAGCGCAACGCCGGCAACCGTGCGCGCCATCGGCCCGACCGTGTCGCGCGTGTGGCTGATCGGCACGACGGCGTGCGGGTCGTGATAACGGCGCTGCGTGCCGCCGTCGCCCACCGAGGGGCGCAAGCCGACGATGCCGCACAGCGCGGCCGGAATGCGCGTGGAGCCGCCCGTGTCGCTGCCGAGCCCCGCGGGCGCGATGCGCGCGGCCACGGCCGCCGCGGTGCCCCCGGAGGAGCCGCCCGGAATGCGCGCGGGGTCGTAGGGGTTGCGCACCGGCCCGCAGTGCGGCGCGAGGTTCGTGCTCGTGATGCCGAACGCGAGTTCGTGCATGTTGGCCTTGCCGAGCAGAATCGCGCCCGCATCCACGAGGCGCTGCACCGAAGGCGCGTGGCGCGCGGGCACGAAGCCTTCGAGCGCGGGCGTGCCGGCCGAAGTCTGCATGCCGCGCGTGTTGATGTTGTCCTTGACGACGACGGGCAAGCCCGCGAGCGGCAGGCGCGCGCGCTCGTTCGCGCCGAGCGAATCGACGCGCCGCGCCGCCGCCAGTGCGCCTTCCACGTCGAGCACCGTGAGCGCGTTGAGATTTTCGAGCGCTTCGGCGCGGGCGATGAGCGTGGCGACGTAATCGGCGGCCTTGAGCTGGCCGGTCTTGATCGCCTCGACGGCCTCGCAGGCGGTGAGCGCGAGTTGCCGGTCGACAGTCCATGAGGTCATGCAGGAGTCCTCCTCGTGCGGCAGCCGCGACGGCGCGCGAACGCCTATTGCTTCATGAAGCGCAGCGCGAAGCGCGCGAGCGCGGGCACGAATGCCGGGCGCAGCAGGCGCGCGTCGTAGCCGCTCATGCGCACCTCGTTTTCCGCGAGACAAAGCTCGATCATCTCGCGCGGCTTGAGCGCGTCGCCGAGCACTTCGCGGTTCGCGGGCAAAAAGTTCGAGTCGTGCGCCACGCCGTTCGTGTCGATGCCGCGTGCGATCGCGAGCCGGTCCCACACGAGCTTGACCCAGATCGCGCCCACGCGCAGCGAATGCCACGGCCGGCGCCACCACGGCATGGTCTTGCGATACCACGCAACCCAGTTCACGAAGAACAGGATATGGCGCGCTTCTTCCTGAATCACGGGTTCGAAAGTGTCGACGAGCGCCGCCGGAAAAAAGCCCGAGCGCTGCGCGGACCGGAACAGGCCGAAGGCGAAAAAGCTGTCGATGCACTCGCTGTAACCCGTGAACATCCACGCCCATTCGGGATCTTTGGGCGGCGGGTAGGCGGGCTCCGGCGCGAGGTCGATGCCGTATGCGCGCACGAGATGCGAGAGCACGACCTTGTGGCGCGCTTCCTCGCCGGCGTCCATTTCGATCGCCTCGCGCAGCAGCGGGTTTTGCACGGTGTTTGCGTACGTTTGCACGCGAATCGACGCGCGGCCTTCGGTTTGCACGGCGATGTCCCAGATCGGGAGCGAGGTGAGGCGGCGCAGCGCGTCGGGCTCGAGTTTCGGCCAGTCTAGAACGGCGGGGCGATACGGATCGTGCGTGTCGAGCAGCATGCGGCAGAACATCGTGCGATGTTCGTCCGATCCGATCCTGATGTGCCCTGGCGTGTCATGCGTCCAGCGTCGCAGTGCGGCGTCCTGGTCGGAGAGGAAGGCCGCGCCTTCTTCTTCCGTGTGCGTCAGGGTTTCGGACATGGAACGTAGAAAATGACGGGGATATGACTCCTATTCTGTCACAACCGTTAGCGGCGATGCGCCGTCACGCGCAACGCCGCTGTTCGTCGATCCACATGCGCGCCCAGCGGCACGCGTAGGCGAGCGCGTGGCGTTCGTCGAAGAAATAATCGAGCGCGTCGAACGAGTGCTGCGCGCCGCGCCGCTCGTTGCCCGCGCGCTGGTCGGGGAGCGCGCCGATCGTGAGATTGGCCGCGTAGAGTCCGTTCGGAAGCTGCTGCGCGCTGGGCGCGACTTCGTAGCCTTTGTAGCGTAGTGGAGCGTTCATGGCCGCGTGTCCTGCTGTCGATCTTTCGGTGGCGCGTCGATTCGTGCGATCGCCCATGCCGTCACGGATCAGCCTACGGGCCGTCGCATGCGGAGGGAAACAATCATTTTTCGCAAGCAAATCACGCGCGGGTGCGAACGATCAGCACGGCGCGCGCGATAAGCGATGCGCGAATCCGGCTTCAATGTGGACTCGCGAAAATCGAGCGTCTGTGGGATGGCGCACGCGGCGCGCGCGGCGCATTCGCGCGCAATGTGGGCGAAGCAACGAACGACGCCTCGCGCGCGCTGTGCGCGGCGAGGCGACGAAAACGGCGAACCGGAAGCGAAAACGCGGGAACCGGCGCGCGTCAGACCGCGAGGCTCAAGCGCTTTTCGTTGCGCGCGGAGCGTGCCGCGCCGTTCGTGTCGTCGGCGAGCGCTGCCGCGTGTTGCGCGCCGAACGCGAGCGCGAACTGCGCCGCCTGGCGTCCCACCGTGGCGAGTTGTTCGGCGACTTTGGCGTCGGAGCAATCGTGCGCGCTCTCGAAGCGCGTTTCGAGCGTGTTGATGCCCGCGCCGAACGGCGTCGGCCAGCCGCGCAGCGCATGCACGATCGAGCGCAGCGAGGTGAGCACGGAGCCGGCGGCCTGCCAGCCATACGCCGTGACGATGCAGCCCACGGCGCGGCCGTCGAGATACGGGCGGTCGTCGGCGCGCAGTTCCTCGAGCGTGTCGAGCGCGTTCTTCACGAGACCCGAAACGCCGCCGTGATAGCCGGGCGTCGCGACGATGACGGCGTCGGCGCCGCGCACGGCTTCGATCAGTTCGAGCTGGGCGTCGGTGCGGGTGGCGTGTTCCGGCGCGTAATGCGGCAGCGTGTGCAGAAAAGTGCCGCCGAACAGTTGCGTGCGCGCGCCCGCTGCTTCGGCGCCGCGCAGTGCGAAGGCGAGCGCGCGCTCGGTCGACGAAGCGGCGCGTGTCGTGCCGCCGATGCCGACCACGAGCGGGCGGCGTTGCGAATCGGGAATGCTCAAGAGGGCTCCTGCGATGCAGCGAAATGCGCCGCGAACTGCGGCCGGCGCACGGCGCGAGATTCGAATCCTGAAACCGCCATCTTAGAGAGCGTGCCGCGCCGCGCGAAACGACTTTTTGTTCTAACGATATGCCGTCGCGGCCACGAGACGCTGCGCGATGCGGCGCGATATGGATATGCGAAACCGTTGGTTGGGCGCACGGCGCAGCTTGGCTAAGATGAAACCGTCTCCTCCATGACATCTCCTTGACATGGGATTCGGCCCCGCACTCTCCGGTGACGGGGCTGCTTTTTTTGGCGCGGCGAAAAAGCGGGAGCGAGGAACGGCGGAAAATCACGCTGCGCGACGCGAAGCGCAAGGCGGCACGCGCGGCGGCGCGCCGGAGACCCGTTTGAAGTCAAACCTGAAGCACGTTGCCGTCGGGGCCGATTTGCGGCGGAATGGCCGGCGTGCGATCGTTGCCGGGCGCGGTGCGCGAAGGCGCGGCGCCGGGGCCGTTCGTGGGCGTGAGCGGCAGCGTGGGGGCGGAAGCGCGCAGGGCCGGATCGGCGACCTTGCGCGGCGTGAGGCGGTCGGCGGAAGCCAGCTTGCGCTTCGAACCATGATGCGCATGCTTTTTCCCCGCGCCGTTCGCATGCACGCCGGGCGTGCGCGCTTCGGGCGGATTCCAGACCTCGATGTAATGTTCCCCGGCGAGCGCGGTGGACGCGAGGACGCACAGCACCGCCCCCGTGATGAAGAATCGCACGTCGTGTTCTCCGTTTCGATGAACAGGCCCAAGCCGCCATGCCGGCGCGGAACGGGCTGCCCGCACTGTACATTCATACAGGCGCTTATGCAAACGTTTGAGGCTCGCGCCCGCGTTTCTGTTGCGCGAGCGCCCGCACGACCGTGCGGATCCGGGCTTCTTCTTGCCGATTCAGGCGTCTGGTGGCAAGCACGCGTGCGCGCCCAGCCAGCGCGCGTAGCTGCGCGGCGAAAACGCCAGCGTGAGCGCGATCATCGAGGCAATCGAAACGGCCAGCATGATCCACGCGGCCGTGAAACCGCCCGTGAGATCGCGCACGCGCCCCGCCACAACCGGCGCGAGTGCCGCGATCACGAAGCCCAGCCCTTGCACGAACGCCACCAGCCGCGCCGCCACGCGATGATCGCCCGAGTGATCCAGCGCCGTGACGAGCGTGACGGAGAACGTGCCGCCAAGCCCCGCGCCCGCCGCCGCGACCCACACGAGCGGCGCGGCCTCGGGCCGCAGCGCGAGGCCGAGCACGCCGACCAGTTGCGCGCACAAACCCGCGATGAGCCACGGCCGGCGGTCGGTGAACGCGGCGGCGGCGAGCGGCAGCAGGAGCGCGCATGCGGCCTGAAAAACCGTCATTGCCGCGAGCAGCGAGCCGCTGGCTTCGACGCTCGCGCCATGCTGCTGATAGTAGGCGGGCAGCCACGCGACGAGGCTCGTATAGCCGCCGTTCACCAGCCCGAAATGCAGGCCGAGCGCCCACGCGCGGCGCTTGCGCCAAACGGGCGCCTGCGCGCCCTGCGCGGCGGCCTTCGTCGGCATCGCCGGGTTGACGGATGCGCGCCGGTTCAGCGCGAGCCACAGCGTCAGCGCGACGATGGCGGGCAGCGCCCACACCGCGAGCGCCAGATGCCACGATCCGCCGATGCGCGCCACGAGCGGGCTCACGCTCGCGCCAAGGCCGCCGCCGCCCATGATCGACGCCGAAAACAAGCCCATCGCAAGCGGCACGCGCGCGGCGAAACGCTGCTTCATGACGGCGGGCAACAGCGCCTGAATGGCCGCGACGCCCGCGCCCGCCGCCGCGGCGGTGAGCATGAGCGCGCCCGGGCTGGCGGCGAACGCGCGCGCCGCGCAGGCCAGCGCGATGGCCGCCAGCCCGAGCGCCACGCCGCGCGTTTCGCCGAGCCGGCGCGCGAGCCAGCCGGTGCCGAACGCGCCTAGCCCCATCGCCACCACGGGCAGGCTCGTGAGCAGCGAAGCGCCGTAAAAGCTGAGGCCGGTGGCGTCGCGGATCGTGGTCATGAGCGGGCTGATCGACGTAAGCAGCGGACGCAGATTCACGCCGATCGCAACGATGGTCGCGTACCAGACGAATGCGCCGGCGGCGCGCCCGGCGGTGTTGCCGGGGCGCTCGACAACATTTTCAGGGGTCAATCGTGTCAATCGGGTCAAGCGGATCAATCGGGTCAACCTTTTCAGCCATATTTGGTTAACCATTATACGCAACGATGGTCGACGAAATCGGCGTCGCGGGCTATGTGCGCAATGAGCGCGCGCATATGAACGCGTCGTGCGAGCGATGCAGGTCCGACGCGCGAGCGCAATGCGCCGCGCCGCGGCTCGCTACAATGCCAGCCTGATCCCGCTCGTTCACTCGCTCACTCGTTTATTCGCCTCCGCCCGCTCATGGCCCGATCCTCACGCACCGCTGCCGCCGCGCCCGCCGACGTCGACGAATCCGCCGACGTCGAAGCCTTCGTCTACGCCTCGATTTCCTCGGCGCTGCTCGAAGGCAAGCTCGCGCCGGGGCAGCAACTCGTCGAGCGCGAATTGGCGGCGGCGTTCGGCTGCACGCGCGGCGCCTTGCGCAAGGTGCTCGCGCGGCTCGGCTTCGAAGGCAAGCTCGCGCTCGAACCGAATCGCGGCGCGTTCGTGCCGTCGCCCTCGGAGGACGACATTCGCGCGGTGTATCGCGCGCGCCAGGTGGCGGAAGCGGGCGTGATGGCGAGCTTGTGCGGCGCGTTGAGCGCGGCGGGCAAGCGCGCGCTGGCGGCGCACGTGCGCAGCGAAAAGAAGGCGCTACGCGAAGGCCGCGTGGACGAGGCGGTGCGCCTCGCGGGACAGTTTCATCTGCTGCTGACGGGGCAGGCGGGCGGCGCGCCGCTGGTGGAAGCGCTCGCGCAGCTCGTCGCGAGGACGGAGCTTTACAAGGCGTTGTTCGATCCTTCGAAGGCGTCGATGTGCGCGCCCGACGAGCACGCGCAGATCATCGCGGCGCTCGAAGCCGGCGATCTCGCGGCCGCGCTCGAAACCATGCGCGCGCATCTCGCGGAACTCGAGGAGCGCGTGGTGCAGCAGGCGCGGGCGCGCGCCGGCCGCGATCTCAAGGCGGTGTTCGGCGTGCGCTAGTTTTGCTCGACGCGTTTGCGCAACTCCCTGGAAGCCGCGAGCGGAATGCGCGCGTCGTCCCAGGTGGCGAGCCATTCGACTTCTTTCGAGGCAAACACCTGGCCGTGGTTGCGCAGCGCGTACTGCAACGAATCAATGATGTGATTACGGATGATCTCAGGCGTATGCGGATCGTCGAGAACGATCCGAAACGCTTCAAGCGTGGCCATGCGCGGCTCCGGCGAGTGTGTCAGATCGTTCTTTTATCGCACGACAAAATTGTGCGCGCCACGCGAGCAAAAAAGCGTCTTCGGTTGCCGTGCATGGCCGGGTGTCGCGCGACGCGGGCCGGATCGGGCGGCCAGTCGCGGCAATCTCGCGAGACTCAGGGCCGCGCGCGCTTGAACAACTCGTATTCGTCGGCGAAGGCGCGCGCCACGGCGGGGCGCTCGCGCACGCGCCGCGCATAAGACGCGAGCGTTTCCCATCGCGAAAGGTCAATGCCCACGTAGGGCGCCCAGTTCAGCACGGTCACGAGATAGGCATCGGCAACGCTGAACGCGTCGAGTAGATACATTTGCGTGTCGAGGTGACGCTCCAGCAGGTCGAAGCGGCGCGGCACCTTGGCGCGCGCGTGCTCCTTCACGGCTTCGGCGGTTTCGCGGCTGAGCAGCGGCACGAACACGCTCTTGTGCAGTTCCGTGCCGATAAAGCCGAGCCATTGATGCAGACGCGCGCGCTCGCGCGTGCCTGCCGGCGGCGCGAGGCGCGCGGCGGGAAAGCGGTCGGCGACATAGGGCAGCACGGCGGTGTTTTCGGTGAGCGTCCAGCCGTCGTCCTCGCGCAGCACCGGCACCTGCCCCATGGCGTTCACGGCGAGGAAATTGCCGCCGCCCGCGAGCGTTTTCGTCGACGTATCGACCTGGACGTAGTTGGCATGCGCGCCCGCTTCGTAAAGCGCGATACGTGTGGCGAGAGAGCATGCGAGCGGCGCGAAGTAGAGGTCCATCGTCGTTCTCCGGGATTATTTTTGTACTATATTGAACAAAAATCGGCGAAACCAATATTTTCATGCAATCCAGTACAAAAAAGGATAGCCGCGCGCGCGGCCGCCCGCGAGCCTACGATCCCGACGAAGCGCTCGCGCGCGCACGCGACACGTTCTGGCGCGGCGGCTACGCGGGCACCTCGCTGGACGATCTGAGCGCGGCCACGGGCATGAACCGCCCGAGCCTCTACGGCGCGTTCGGCGACAAACACGCGCTTTATCTGCAAGCCGTCGATCGCTACGTGGAAGCGGGCCGCGCGGCGATGCTGCGTTCGCTCGACGGCGCGCTGCCGCTGCGCGATGCGCTCATGCGCGTGTTCGACGGTGCGCTCGCGTGGTACTTCCCCTCGGGCGCCGCGCCGCGCGGCTGCTTTCTGATCGGCACGGCGGCGGTGGAGGCCGTTCACGACGAGGCGGTGCGCGAGCGTTTCGCGGGCGGGCTGCGTGCCTTCGACAAGGCGTTCGAGCGACGTTTGCGGCTTGCGGTCGCGCAGGGCGAACTGCCCGCCGGGGCGAGCGCGCCCATGCTGGCGCGGCTTGCCTCGGCGCTGCTGCACAGCACCGCATTGCGCGCGCGGGCCGGCGACTCGCGCGCCACGCTGCGCGCGACGGCGGCCGCGGGCGTGGCCATGATCTGCGGCGTTTCGGGCGCGAGGAACGCGCCGGTGGCGAAAACGCCGCGTGCGAAAGAGTCGTCCGCGAGAGCTTCGCCTGAGAAAACTCCGCCTGAGAAAACGCCGCCTGCAAAAACGCCGCCTGCTAAAACGCCGCGGTCGCCGCGCCGCGCGAAGTAAAAGCGGTCCCGTTGCCGCGATCCGTTGCTAAACTAGCGAGTCGCGCAAAACCGTTTGCGCGCTCGTAGGGAGAATGCGATGGTGCGCTACCGGCACTACAAGGGCGGCATTTACGAACTCGTGTGCGAGGCGACGCTCGAATCGGACCCGACTGTCACGATGATCGTTTATCGTTCCGCGAACGGGACGATCTGGACGCGCCCCGCATCGGTGTTCTTCGAGCTGGTGGAGTTCGAAGGCGCGCTGGTGCCGCGCTTCGCGCCCGTCAACTGATCCCCCTTTCTGGCTTGCGAGGTCATGCCCACGATGCGTCTGCTGATTGCACTGATTCTTCCCTGGCTGCTGTTTTTCACCATCGGGCGGCCCATTGCGGGCATCGTCTGCCTGATTTTGCAAATCACGTTGATCGGCTGGATTCCGGCCGCGATCTGGGCCGTGTATGCGCTGAGCCAGTACAAAACCGACCAGAAAATCAGCGCGGCAATGGGGCGTCGCGGCTAAAGGCAGCACGCTCGAGCGGCGTCAGTGTTGCGCGGTTACAGTCGTAACCCGCGCTCACAATTCAACAAGAACTTAACGCTGCTTTCCCTTTCTGACAAATAAGAAAGAAGGGGAGGCTGCAATGTTCAAATCGGTTCTCGCTGCGGGCGCTCTGGCGCTCCTTGCCGGGTGTGCGGTGGCCCCCGGCTACGGTTATGGCTATGACCAGGGGTATGCGCCCGGTTATTACGACGGCGGCTACGCGCCCGGCTATGCCGCGCCCGCGTATGGCGGCGTGGCGATCGGCGTGTATGGCGGCGGCGGTGGCGGCTGGCACGACCACGATCATCACGGCGACTGGCATCACGGCGGTGGAGATTGGCATGGCGGCGGTCGCGGCGGCGGGGATTGGCACGGCGGCGGCCGTGGCGGCGGCGGACATGGAGGCGGCGGCCACGGCGGTGGTGGCGGCCACGGCCGCTGAGGTTCGTGGCGCGGCGGCGTAGCTTGAAGCCGCGCCGGTCCTCAAACCCACGCATAAACGCCCAAACGCAAAAACGCATCGGGCCCGCCTCTCTCGCGAGGGCTGGCCCGATGCGTTCTACAGCCGTATTTTTAGCCGTCCTTCAGTTTGGCGGCAAGCGCCGCACTGCCGGGACGCCTTCTTGCCAGCTTACTCGCCGGACTGCGACGTGCCGCTGGTCGACGGGCCGTAGGCCGTATTGGCCTTTTCGGCCTGGACGCGGGCTTCGGCGGCCTGAATGTTGTCGGGGTAGTGCATCCAGTCGCTCGGATCGTAGCCGGCGGCACGCAGTTGCGCGAGTTCGCCACGAACCTGCGCGCGGGTCAGGGGTTGCTGGTTTTGAGCCTGAGCAAACGACACAGCGGGCACCGCGATGATGGCCGCGAGCGCGGCAGCCTTGAGAAGCGACTTCATGAGAACCTCCAGATTTTTGTTGAGGGACCATCGCCTTGGCGTGGCCCATGTCGATAATGTAAGCTCCGGCTCACCTAGGGTAAATACTTAGAACGCAAATTCAGTGTTTCACTGGCGGCAATAATCGCCCGGGCATCTGTGCGGTGCGGCATCGCATGTTCCTGATCATGCTGAAAAACACGGTTTGTTCTGACCCCGTAATTGACGCGCATGAACTGCGGATTATTGCGTAATCGGTAATTGCAATTCGCTTGAATCGGCCTGTATCCGCGCTGACGACTTGCCTAGAATCGCCTCACTGCCTGACCTGCGAGCATTCGCGCGGGGACGGGCCGGCGTTCACCGCTGCGTGCATCGCGGCCCATGGAATCGAATAAAACCGGAGGTTGTCGTCATGAACTCGCTTATCAAGGCTGTTGCTCTTACCGTGGCGTTCGCCGCGCCGCTGGCCGCCTTCGCTCAGGCCGACCAAGGCCTGACCCGCGACCAGGTGCGCGCGCAACTGGTCGAATTCCAGCAAACGAGCCGCAATCAGGCCGCCGGCACGCAGGCCGGCGAACCGGTGGTGACGCAGGGCAGCGCCTCCTACGGCGGCATGAGCAACTCGTCGGCGTCGGGTGGCCGTTACGTGTCGGAAGCGGCGCGCACCGGTCCGCAGTCGGTGTATTTCGGCGGCCAGTAAGCCGTCGGGCGCCGCCGCAAACAAAGGCGCAAAACACGCAAAACGGCCCGCGATGACGCATCGCGGGCCGTTTGCTTTTTACGCTCAGATTATTTCGGCGTCGGGCACGTTCAGCACGAGGTCGCTCTGTGCGACGGCCACGCAGGTCAGCACGTAGCCTTCCGCCTTTTCCTCGCGGCTCAGCCCCGGCCATTCGATCGTGAAGCGCACCGTGCCGCTCACGGCGCGGCATAGGCACGTTCGGCACGTGCCGTTGCGGCACGAACGCGGCAGCTTGATGCCCGCGAACGCCGCCGCTTCCAGCAGCGTGAGTTCCGGCGGCGCTTCGAAGCTGCGTCCGAGCGGTTCCACGCGCACGAGCGGCACGCCGGTTTCGGTTTCGGTTTCGGAAGCGGGCGAAGCGGAGGACATAACGGCGAGGGCGAAAAACGAAGCGCCAAGCTTACCCTGGCGCGCGCGGCTCGCGAGGTAAAACGCGCCGCGCGGTCAGCGCCGTTGCCGCAGATGCCGATACACCGTGTTGCGCGCGAGCCCGAGTTCGCGCGCGGCCGCCGAAACATTGCCGCGATGCCGGGCCAGCGTGGCTTCGATGAGGCGCGTTTGCATCACGGCCAGGCGCGCGGGCTCCGGCGGGCGCGGGTCGCCGGCTTCTTTGCCGGCTGTCGCTTCGACGCCCTCGCAATCGTGCAAAAAATCCTCGGGCAAATGCGTCATGTCGATGGCCGCCTCGCCTTCGGCCATGATCGCCGCCGTGCGCAGCACGCTCGCGAGCTGACGCAGATTGCCCGGCCAGCGGCAGCGCGCGAAACACGCATGCACGGCGGGCGTGAGCCGCGCGGGCGCGTCGGGTATTTCGCGCCGCACGGCGGCGAGCACGCGCGTCACGAGCGCGTCGAGATCGGTGCGTTCGGCAAGCGGCGGCAGCGTCACGACCAGACCGTTGATGCGGTAATAGAGGTCTTCGCGGAATGTGCCTTCGGCGATCATCGCGCGTAAGTCGCGATGCGTCGCGCACACGATGCGCACGTCGACCGGCACGGCGCGCGTGCCGCCGAGCGGCACCACCGCGCGATCCTGAAGCACGCGCATGAGCCGCACTTGTTGCGCGAGCGGCATGTCGCCGATCTCGTCGAGAAACAGCGTGCCGCCGTGAGCCTGCGCGATCTTGCCCGCGCTGCCGCGCCGCTTCGCGCCCGTGAACGCGCCGTCCTCGTAACCGAATAGCTCGGCTTCGATCAGCGTGTCGGGCAGCGCCGCGCAATTGAGCGCGACGAACGGCGCTTCGCGGCGCGGCGAATCGTGATGCAGCGCTCGCGCGAGCCATTCCTTGCCGGTGCCCGTGCGGCCGAGCACGAGCACGGGAATGTCGCGGCCGCGCACGCGCGCGACGCGTTCGAGCACGGCGGCAAGGCGCGCGTCGCCGGTGTTCAGATCGGCGAGCGTGGGCGTTTTCGGCGGTTCGGTTTGCGCGGGCGGCGCCGGTTTCGCCGGCGCGGCGGGCGGCGCCGCGCGCGTGAGCATGGCGGCGCCGGGCGTGGCGCGCGCGATCACGCGCACGCCGCTCGGCAGCGCCAGCGTGAGCGGCTCGCCGGGCGCGCGCATGAGCTGCTGCATGAAGGCCGCGAACGGCTGCCCGAACAGCGCGGCGAACTCGCGCTGCGGCAGTCCGTCGAGCGTCGCGCCGAACTGGAACAGCGCGCTGCGGTTCGCGCACAGCAGCGTGCCGTCGGCGGAAAACGCGGCCAATCCTTCGTACAACGTACCAATGAATTCCGCTCGCGCGTGAAATTGCAGACGCACCGCGTCGGCGAATTCGGTGTTGAACAGATGATTCTCGATCATCTGCGCCGACATGCGCACGAGCGCGAGCGTGTGCTTGTGAAAGCCGCGCGACTCGCCGCTCACGTCGAGCGCGCCGAGCGTGCGGCCGTAAGGGTCGGCGATGGGCGCGCACGAGCAGGTGAGAATGTGGTTGGCGCGCAGGAAATGCTCGCTCGCATGCACCGTGGTGGGCTGACCTTCGACGAGCGCCGTGCCGATCGCGTTCGTGCCGCGATGCTGCTCCGACCACGACACGCCGGGCCGCAGCGCGACGCGGCGTGCTTTTTCGTCGAAGTCGCTGTCGCCGAGGCTGTGCAGGATCACGCCGTTGCGGTCCGTGAGCAGCACCATGCTTTGCGTGTCGGCGATCTGCGCGTGCAGCGCGTCCATCACGGGGCGCGCCTGACGATAGAGCGTGCGGTTGGTCTCGATGAGTTCGCGCAGATCCACGGCGGCGAGCGCGTCGAATTCGGGCGCTTCCGACGTGCGCAGCCCGAGGGCGCGCGATCGCGCGTGAGCTTGCGCGATCGCGTCCGCGTGGGCCGCGTCGCGCGGCGTGACGGGGCGTCGGGTCACTCGTGTCTCCAGTCGTTTGAGGATGCTGTGGCGCAACATGCGGCGCGCGCCGGGCATCGCTTCGTCGAACGGTTCATGGTACAGGAACGGCGGCGCGTGACTATCGGGTTGAAACCGGGGCGGGGGTTGAAACCGAGGGTTGAAACCGGGGCGCCGCGCGGGCGAGCGCGGCTCATGCGCGAGCGCGCCGGACATCGCCGAAAAAAGGGCGCGGCGGTAACGTCCTGCTATTTCAACGGCGTGACAAAGACGGCCTTGCGGGACGCGGGAAGTCGTCTAAAGTGAATCCCATCAGCCGTCGCAAACGCATGATTGCCGCGACGACCAATGCCGATCCGCCCGGCCGCGCCGCCTTTCATGCACGAACTTGGGGCGGCACGCGGCACGCGGCGCGCGGCCCGTTCACCTTCCACCTGAAAGGCGACTCCTATGCAGATCATGTTCCCCGATGAAGCGCCCGCGTACTCGGGCCGCGCACTGACCTTGGCGTTCCCGGCGATGATCGATGGCGAAAGGGTGGAATGTACGATCACGGCGGCGGCGCTGGAGGACCACTTCGGCGCCGAGTCTACGCGAGCCGAAGACATGCTCACGGCCTTCGACCATCATCGCGACCGCATCGAAGCTTGCGCGCGCCGCCTGCTTTCCGACACGCGCGCGCAGTGCCTCGTGCTGCGCAGCGGCTACGTGCGCTTCGTGCAGGCTCACGCCGTTTGAATGTTCCGGGACTTTGCGTCCCGCCAAGAGCGATGCCGCGCCTTTTGGGCGCGGCTTTCGTTTATGCGGACGGCGGTTTTGCGCGGCGCCTCAGATCATGCGGCGCAGCGTGTTGTCGCGCAGCACGAGATGGTGGCCGATGGCCGCGAGCGCGTGCAGCCCGATCACCCAATAAAACGCATTGCCGATCAGCACGTGCGCGTTGTGGAAGAACTTGCGCGCAACGGGATCGGGGCCGACGAGCGTGATGTCCCAGCCGAGCCCGGCGAGCGTGACGGGGTGGCCGCCCGTATTGATCATCAGCATGCCCAGCAGCGGCTGCACGAAGATGAACAGATACAGCGCGAGATGAACGAGCCGCGAGAGAAATGCCAGCACGCGGTTCGTGTCGATGTCGGCGGGCGCGCCGCGCCATAAGCGCCACAGCACGCGCAGCACGGCAAGCGAGAGCACGAGCGTGCCGCACCAGAAATGCACGTTGGACCACAGCTCGCGGCTTGCCGAGCCGCGCGGGCCGCGAATCTCGATCGCGAAATAGGCGAGCGCGATGAGGACGACGATGATCCAGTGAAAGAAGACGGCGGGCTTGCTGTAGCGTTCTGATGCGCGTTCCGATGCGGCGGGGAATGTGGCCACTTGGCGGCTCCTCTGGACGGGGAATCTGGCGATGTTTTCCAATGATAAGGAGGTCGCGGGCGGCAATGGCGTTTCGCGGCCGCAACCGTTGACGCAACGGGGATTTTGCCGCACGCCGCCAATAAAAAAGGCGGCGCGGGGCCGCCTTTTGCCGAAGTCGTTCAGGCGTTGCCGAGATAAAAGAACCGGAACAGAAACACGGCGGCGATCACCCAGACGATCAGCTTGACCTGGCGCGCGCGCCCCGTCAGCAGCTTGAGACCGGCGTACGAGATGAAGCCGAACGCCACGCCGTTCGCGATCGAATACGTGAACGGCATTGCGAGCGCGGTGAGGGCGGCGGGCACGACTTCGGTCGCGTCGTCCCACGGCAGGTCGGCGAGTTCGCGCAGCATCAGGCACGAAACGTAGAGCAGCGCCGGCGCCGTGGCGTAGCCGGGCACCACGCCCGCGAGCGGCGCGACGAACAGGCACGCGAGAAATAGCACGGCCACGGTGACGGCGGTCAGGCCGGTGCGGCCGCCGGCTTGCACGCCCGAGGCGCTTTCGATGTAAGCCGTGGTCGACGACGTGCCGAGCACCGAGCCCGCGAGAATGGCCGTGCTGTCGGCCAGCAGCGCGCGGTTCAGGCGGTGCATCTTGCCTTCCACGAGCAGCCCCGCGCGGTTCGCGACGCCCATCAGCGTGCCGGTTGCGTCGAACAGTTCGACGAGGAAAAACACGAGAATCACGTTGAGCACGCCCGTGGAGAGCGCGCCCTTGATGTCGAGTTGCGCGAAGGTCGGCGTAATCGACGGCGGCGCGGAGAAGATGCCGTGGAACTGGTTGCCGCCGAAGAAGAACGACAGCACCGTCACGAGCACGATGCCGATCAGGATCGCGCCGCGCACGCGCAGCACGTCGAGCGTGACGATCGCGAAGAAGCCGATGATCGCCAGAATCGTATGCGGGTCGTGCAGATTGCCGAGTTCGACGAGCGTGGCCGGGCTGCCGACAATCACGCCCGACGTCTTGAGCGAAATAATGCCGAGAAAGAGACCGATGCCGGCCGTGATCGACACGCGCAGCGAATGCGGGATGCCCGTGATGATCGCCTCGCGCACGCGCAGCAGCGTGACCACGAAGAACAGGCAGCCGGAGACGAACACCGCGCCCAGCGCCGCTTGCCACGTGAAGCCCATGCCCTTGACGACCGCGTAGGCGAAGTACGCGTTCAGGCCCATGCCGGGCGCGAGCGCCAGCGGATAGTTCGCGTAGAGTCCCATGATGATCGAGGCGATTGCCGAAACGAGGCAGGTCGCGACGAACACGCTTTCCTTCGGCATGCCGGCGTCGCCGAGAATGGCCGGATTCACGAAGATGATGTAAGCCATCGTGAGGAAGGTAGTGAAACCGGCAAGCAGTTCGGTGCGCAGGTTGGTGCCGGCTTCTTCAAAACCGAAATAGCGTTTGATGGCGTCCATGAAGATCGGGCCCTTGAGAGTCGAGCGGTTGTTCGTTGATTGTTTGTTGTTTGTAATCGGCGCGGCGGGGCGCGTGGCTACGGGCGCGATTGTAAACAATTGTCCGCCGCGCGCCGACTGACGGGCGCGGGCGTGGAAGGGGAACAACAGGGCGGCTTGCGGCGCGGGCCGCGATGGGCGGGGGATTTCGTTCTAAACCGTTCGGGCGGGCAGGCGTGAAGCCGCACTTAGCCCGCATCGGCGGTCGTGGCGCGCCGATGCGGGGCGGGTTGCGGCGTCACTGAAGAACGATCACTGCATGGGCTGCGCGGGCAAGGCACCCGCCGCGCCCGCGGTGCGCCGCTGCGCCACGATGGCGCCCGCTTGCTGCGCGTTTTCCGGATAGTCGAGCCAGTCGAGCGGATCGTAGCCCGCCTGCCGCCATTCGAGGAAATCGGCGCGAACCTGGGCGCGCGTGAGCGGCCCTTGCGCGCCGTACGGTTGAGCCAGCGCCGCCACCGACGCGACACTGCATGCCACGGCGAGGCCGCCGAGCAATACACGCGGAAGGGAGTTCATGGCAAGGCCTTTCATATCAGGGATATCCCTGAACTATAGGAGATATCTCAATATCCGGCAGTCATATTTGGATGTCGGAACGTCTCAGGCCACGCGGGCTTCGCGCGCTTGCGCGGCCCGGTATTCAGCCGGGCGCTGGCCCGTCCATTTGCGAAACGCGCGATGGAACGCGCTCGGTTCCGCGAACCCGACCGAGGCCGCGATGTCGGCGACCGAACGGGGCGTGTCGCGCAGCGCGGCCAGCGCGAGATCGCGCCGCAACTCGTCCTTGATCGACTGGCAGCTTTGGCCTTCCTCGCGCAGGCGCCGCCGCAGCGTGGCGGGCGCGACGTTCAGGCGTTGCGCGAGGGCGTCGGCGTCGGGCCACGCGGTGGCGGGCAGGGCGCGCAGCATGCGCCGCACGCGCGAGGCGAAGGCGCCCGCGTGGCGGTATTTGACGACGAAATTGCCTGGCGCGTTGCGCAGGAACGCGCGCGCCGTGCGGCTGTTCTGGATCACGGGCAGATCGAGGAACGCGGGCGCGAGTTCGAACCACGATTCGGGCTGATCGAACGCCATGTCGTCGCAAAACATGAGCCGGTATTCGGCTGCGGCGGCGGGCGCCGGGCAGCGAAAACGCGCGGCGGCCAGCGGAATGCGCCGCCCGACCAGCCAGCACAGCAGCCCGTAGACGAGGATGAACCAGGTGGCGTACGCGAACATCGTGGGCGTGGCGGTGCCGGGGCGATGCGCGAGCGTGACGCGCACGCGCCGCGCGTCGGCGTCGATTCCGGCCGCGAGATCGTCGAGCACGAGCCGCATGAAATGCACGGCGCGTTGCAGCGCCTGGCGGCCGGTGCGCGCGCCGAGCGCCGCGTGCGTCATGGCGACGAAGCTGCCGTATTTCATCGCGTGCGAATCCTGGCCGAGAAATTCGTCGTCGAGCGCGCGCGCGATGCCCGACCACAGCGCGCCGTACTGCGCGGCGCTCACCCGCGCGTGCGGTGCGTCGAGCCACGCCGGCGCAATGCCCGCGGCTTGCGCGAGCGCGGCGGGGTCGAGGCCGCCGTCGCGCGCCCGCGCCAGCGTCTCGTTGACGAGGCTCATCGCAATCGTGCCTTTTTCGCTCACTTCGGCGGATTTTAGAGATTGCACGAAGGCGCTCCGATCAGGGTTTTCACAAACGCTATGGTAAATCCGATCAGTCAGCTTGATCGCGCCGGGCATCGAATGCGCGCGCCGCCATGCCTAAACTTTTCGCGAGCCTTGCGGTCGCGGCCGGCGCGCGCCACAGTGCAGGAACCGCGCGCCGCGCCAGGCGACGCGAGGCACCGACGCGAGGCAAGAACTAGGCAAGCTCCAGGCAAGCCCTAGGCGAGACACAGGACGGAGACAGACATGGACGATTTCTTGACCGACGACCAGCGGATGATTCGCGACGCCGCGCGCGATTTTTCGAGCGAGCGCCTGGCGCCCAACGCGGCGCAATGGGACCGCGAAGGCAAGCTGCCCGACGAGGTCGTGGCGCAACTGGGCGAACTCGGTTTTCTCGGCATGATCGTGCCGGCGGAGCAAGGCGGCTCGTACACCGACTACGTTGCCTACGCGCTCGCGATGGAGGAGATCGCGGCGGGCTGCGCCTCGTGCGCGACGCTCGTGAGCGTCCACAACTCCGTGGGCTGCGGACCGGTGCTGCAATTCGGCACCGACGCACAAAAGGACCGCTGGCTCGGCAAGCTCGCGCGCGGCGAGCTGATCGGCGCGTTCTGCCTGACCGAGCCGCAAGCCGGTTCCGAGGCGAACAATCTGCGCACGCGCGCGCAATTGCGCGACGGCAAGTGGGTGCTCAACGGCAACAAGCAGTTCGTGACGAATGGCGCGCGCGCGGGTGTTGCCATCGTGTTCGCCGTGACCGATCCCGAAGCGGGCAAGCGCGGCATTTCGGCATTCATCGTGCCGACGGACACGCCGGGTTTCAACGTCGGCCCGACCGAAAAGAAAATGGGTATTCGCGCCTCGGACACCTGCCCGATCTCGTTCGTCGATTGCGCGATTCCCGAGGCGAATCTGCTGGGCCAGCGCGGCGAAGGGCTCAAGATCGCGCTGGCGAATCTCGAAGGCGGGCGCATCGGCATCGCGGCGCAGGCGCTCGGCATCGCGCGCGCGGCCTTCGACGCGGCGCGCGCCTATGCACACGAACGCGTGCAGTTCGGCGAGCCGATCATCAAGCATCAAAGCGTGGCGAACATGCTCGCCGACATGCACACGCGCATCAACGCCGCGCGCCATCTCGTGCATCATGCGGCGCGCTTGCGCTCGCTCGGCAAGCCGTGTTTGTCGGAGGCTTCGCAGGCGAAGCTCTATGCATCGGAAATGGCCGAAGAGGTGTGCTCGAACGCGATCCAGATTCACGGCGGTTACGGCTTTCTCAACGATTACCCGGTGGAGCGCCATTATCGCGACGCGCGCATCACGCAGATTTACGAAGGCACGAGCGAAGTGCAGCGAATGGTGATCGCGCGCCAGTTGTGAATAGACAGGAATCCAGAATAAAACACGCGCCGCACGCATGCGGGCGCCAACAGTTTGGAGACATCGATGAACGGTTATCACCCTTCCGCGCAGGCCTTCATCGACGCACGCGATCTGCTGCTGCGTCATCGCACCGACTACGCCCGCGCCTATGACGCGTTCGCGTGGCCAGCGCTCGACACGTTCAACTGGGCGCTCGATTACTTCGACGTGATGGCGCGCGGCAACGACAATACGGCGCTCTGGATCGTGGACGATCTCGCGCAGGGCGGCACGCGCTATTCGTTCGCGCAGATGTCCGAGCGCTCCTCGCGGATGGCGAATTTCCTGCGCGAGCAAGGCGTGGGGCGCGGCGATCGCCTGCTGCTGATGCTGCCGAATCGCGTCGAACTGTGGGACGTGATGCTTGCCGCGATGAAGCTGGGCGCCATCGTGCTGCCCGCCACCACGCAGCTTTCGCCCGACGACGTGCGCGAACGCGTGGAAGCGGGCGGCGCGCGTTACGTCGTGGTCGACGGCGCCGAACTCGGCAAGTTCGATGCGCTCGATACGCAGGTACGGCGCATTGCCGTGGGCGCGCAACGCGAAGGCTGGATCGACCTTTCGCGCGCCTGCGAAGCGAGCGCGCAATTCACACCCGACGGCCCCACGCGCGCCACCGATGCGCTGCTGCTTTATTTCACCTCGGGCACGACCTCCAGGCCGAAGCTCGTCGAACATACGCACGAGAGCTATCCGGTAGGGCATCTTTCGACGATGTACTGGATCGGCCTCATGCCCGGCGACATTCACTGGAACATCAGTTCGCCGGGCTGGGCCAAACACGCGTGGAGCTGCTTTTTCGCGCCGTGGAATGCGCAAGCGTGCGTGTTCGTCTACAACTTCGCGCGCTTCGTGCCGAAAGACACGCTGGCGGCGCTCGTGCAATGCGGCGTGACCACGCTCTGCGCGCCACCCACGGTCTGGCGCATGCTCGTGCAGGAACCGCTCGCGACTTACGACGTGAGATTGCGCGAGATCGTGGGCGCGGGCGAGCCGCTCAATCCCGAGATCATCGAGCGCGTGCAGAAAGCGTGGGGCATCACGATTCGCGACGGCTACGGCCAAACCGAAACCACATGCCAGATCGGCAATTCGCCGGGGCAAACGGTGGTGCCGGGTTCGATGGGCAGGCCGCTGCCCGGTTATCGCGTGGAGCTGGTGGACGCCGACGATCGACCCGCGAGCGAAGGCGAAATTGCGTTGCCGTTGAGCCACCGGCCGCTCGGCCTGATGACGGGCTACGCGAACAACGCGAAGGCCAGCGAGTACGCCATGCGCAACGGCTACTATCACACCTCCGACGTGGCGATGCGCCGCGACGACGGTTATCTCGTGTACGTGGGCCGCGCCGACGACGTGTTCAAGTCCTCCGATTATCGGCTGAGCCCGTTCGAACTCGAAAGCGTACTGATCGAACACGAGGCGATTGCCGAAGCCGCCGTCGTGCCGAGCCCCGACGCGCTGCGCCTTTCCGTGCCGAAAGCGTTCGTGATCGTGCGCCAGGGTTACGAAGCCGGTCCCGATCTCGCGCGCGAAGTGTTCCGCTTTTCGCGCGAAAAACTCGCGCCGTACAAGCGCATCCGGCGCCTGCAATTCAGCGATCTGCCAAAGACGATTTCCGGCAAGATTCGCCGCGTGGAATTGCGGCGGCGCGAAATGGAACGCAGCACGGATCTTGCGCGCGAGCCCGACGAATACTGGGAAGACGATTTTCCCGAATTGCGCTGATGTGTTCAACAGTACCGAATGACATTAACACGGAGTCCGAATCAATGAATGCAACGCCCGCTTCCGCTCGCGCCGAAAGCAGCCGCCACGAAGCCGAAGCGCACGTGCTGTATCGCGTCGTCAATCGTGTCGCGATCGTCACGCTCAATCGTCCGGCCGCGCTCAACGCGCTCTCGCACGCCATGGTGCGCGAGATTGCCGTGCTGCTCGAACGCGTTCGCAACGACGGCAACCTCGTGGCGCTCGTGCTCGAAGGCGCGGGGCCGAAGGGTTTTTGCGCGGGCGGCGACGTGCGCGCGCTGTACACGCTTGCGCGCGAGGGCCGGCGCGAAGGCTTGCACGGCTGGCAGCAATTTTTCGTCGACGAATACCGGCTCGATTACGCGCTGCACCGGTTCGAGAAGCCGCTCGTCGCGTTGCTCGACGGCGTGACGATGGGCGGCGGCATGGGGCTAGGCCAGGCGGCGGCGTTGCGCGTCGCGACCACGCGCACGAAAATCGCAATGCCCGAAACCCGCATCGGGCTCATTCCCGACGTGGGCGCCACGCATTTTCTCGCGCGCATGCCCGTGGAAATGGGACTTTACGTGGGCCTAACCGGCGCGACGCTCACGGGCGCCGACGCCATGCATTGTCATCTCGCGGACGCCTGCGTGGACGCGGAATGGCTCGGCGATTACGAAGCGCGCCTCGCGCAAGCACAATGGTCCGGCGACGTGCTCGGGACGTTGCGCGCCGTGTTTGCCGCGCCGGGCACGCCCGGCACCCCCGGCGACACGAACGAGGCCGCGCCAAGCCCGCTCGCCGACATCGAACCACTCGTGAAGCGCCACTTCGCGCGCAACAAACGCGTGGCCGAAATCGTGGTGTCCTTGCGTGCCGAACTCGCGCGCGAACCTGCGGAACGCGAACGCGCGTGGCTCGAATCCACGCTCGACGCATTCGGGCATTTCTCGCCGACGATGCTCGAAGTCACGCGCGAAGCGCTGCTGCGCGGCCGCGAGATCACGCTTGCCGATAGCTTTCGCATGGAGCTTGGCATCGTGGGAAAAGCGATCGGGGAAGGCGACTTTTGCGAAGGCGTGCGCGCGCATCTCGTCGACAAGGACCGCTCGCCACGCTGGTCGCCCGCCACGCTCGACGAAGTGACGCCCGGGAGCGTGCGCTCTTTTCTCGCTTCGCCGTGGAGCGAAGCAACCCATCCGCTTGCCGATCTCGGCGATTCGGAATCCTGATTAACGTGGCTTGTGAACGTCGCTCAGTCCGACGGCTCGTGTGCGTCCGGGGCGCGTAGCGCGGCAAGGCGGCGGGTTCGCTCGCCCGCCTCGGACGCGGCGTTTTGCGGTTTGCGGTCGAGCAGCCGCAAGGTTGCGACTGAACCGGCCACGGCGAGCAGCATCGGAATCGCGAGATCGTGGTTCGCGTGCGTGAATTCGAGCGCGAGCACGATGGCCGTCACCGGCATCTGCATCGACGAAGCAAGGAACGCCGCCGCGCCGACAATGGCGAACGCGCCCGTTGCCATGCCCGGCCACACGTGATTCGTCACGCCGCCGATCACGATGGCGAGCAGCGCGCCGTTCGCGAGGCCGGGCGTGAGCAGGCCGCCTTTCGCGCCCGCGCGCAGCGTGGTCGTCGTGATCAGCACGCGCAGCGCGAGCAGCGTGGCCGCGAGGCCGATGCCGAGATCGTCGTCGAAACTGAGTCCCGCCGGGCCTTTGCCGTTGCCGGGCAGTTGCGGAAACCAGATCGCCAGCACGCCGATGCCCGCGAAGTTGACGAGCGAGTAGAGCGGCAGCCGCCAGTCCTTCGGCGAGGCGCTGCGCGCGCGGCTCGTGAGGTTCGCGAAGCCGTGGGCGGCCGCGCCGAAAACCGGCCCGCACAGCGCCGATATCGTCACGAGTTGCGCATTGATGGCATAGGCGGGCACGCGGTATTGCTGCGCGTCGCCGAGACCGATCCACGCGACGACGGCGGCGATGGCCGAGGTCGTGATGGCGGGCACGACCGCCGACCAGCCGAAGCTGCCGAGCAGCACTTCGAGCACGAACACCGCGCCGCCGAACGGCACGTTGTACACGGCGGCGAGGCCCGCGCCCGCGCCGCACGCGATCATCAGGCGGCGTTCGCCGGCGGTCAGTCCGGTGCGCTTCGCGAGCCAGCCCGCGATCACGGCGCCGATCTCGCGCGGCGCGACTTCGCGCCCGAGCGGCGAGCCCAACGCCACGGTCACGATCTGCAACAGCGCATGCACGGTGGTGGCAAAGAGCGGCATGCGCGCGCCGCCCGGTTTGAGTGCCGCGGCGATGCTCACGAGCGGCCGCCCGTAGCGATAAAGCGCGAACCACCCGCATCCGCCGATCACGCCGCACGCCACGAGCGCGGCCACGCGGCGCGCGGGCGAGGCGCCGCTCACGCCTTGCAGAAAGCTCTCGGCGCCCACGATGCGACCCGCGCCGTAGCCATACGCGAGATGCTGGACGGCGTGCAGCAGCAGCGCGAGCAGCATGCCGCCAAGCCCCGCGCCCAGGCCCGTGAGGAGGGTGACGACGGCGAGCGTCGCGAGCGGGCTGCGCGGCGGCGGGCGGACGGCGCGCGGGCGCGGGGAGGAATCGGCGGAACGGTCGGACACGGCGAGCGAAGAGTGGCGAAAAGCGCGCGACAAGGACGCAACTAAGAACGCAACTAAGAACGCGACAAAGAACGCAACTAAGGCGTCCGTTTATTTTAGCGAGCGCGGATTGGCGCTGCGCTCGGCGTGGCGCGTGGGAAACCTACCCGCAGCGCTCATGCAACGCGCCGGCCGGCGGCCCGAAAAAAACAACGCCCGCCGTGAAAGGCGGGCGTTTGCCGTCGTCGAAAACGCGTCGAAAAACGCGTTGAAAGCGCTGCCGAGCGATTACAGATAGCTGCACACGTAGTCGAGCGTTTCGATCACGTCGATGTCGAAGCGGCTCTCGCCCGGCACCGAGAACGACTCGCCCGCGCCGTAGGTCTGCCACTCGTTGCTGCCTTCGAGACGAATGCGGCATTGGCCGGCCTGCACTTCCATGAGTTCCGGCGCGTTCGTGCCGAAGTTCAGCGTGCCGGGCAGGATCACGCCCAGCGTCTTGCGCGAGCCGTCGGCGAACAGCACGGTGTGCGAGACGCACTTGCCCTCGAAATAGACGTTGGCGCGTTTGATTACGGATACCTGATCGAATTGCGTTGCGGCCGTCATGGCGGTATTCCTCTGCTCATCGTGAAGGGAATCGGGCGCGTCCGCGCGGCGAGGCGCGGGGCGAGCCCGCCATGATACCGGCAGCGGCGGCCGCGCGCGCCATTTCCCCACGGCGCGCGCGATTCCGTCGCCGGATCGCGCCGCCTGCGTCATTCCGCCTTCACGGCCACCGAAGCCTCGGCGGTCAGCATCATGAACGTAAAGCTCTCCTGGAGATACAGCCGCACGCTTTTGTCGTCGTGCGAGGAATAGCCGATCGACACGTCCTGGCCGAGATGGAACGCGAAGTCGCCGCCGCGCGTGCTCAGAATCACGCCGCCGACGATGGCCGGCGCCCAGATGATCTCGCCGTTCACGAGGCGGCGGATGTGTTCGAGGATCGGGTAGCCCTGGTCGCTCGCCTCGCTCACCGCCGTGTAGGCGTCCGAGCCGAGCAGCACCGCGTACGGGCCGTCCACGCCTTGCAGGCGCAATTCTTCGAGCGCTTTCGCGACCACTTCGGGGTAATCGGCGAGATTGGCGGGCAGCGGCAGGACCGGGTTCGACGTGCCTTCGCGAATGCCGGTGATCTGCGCGGCCGTGTAGCCGTCGAAGATCGCGCGGTCTTCCGCGAACGCGAGGCGCGTGGCCGCGTCCTTGGCCGGCTGCCAGTCGGAGTCCTCGGCGCCGCGCTCCACGTCGTCGATGGCGTCGCGCGAAAGCTCGAACGGCACGCGCAGTTCGACGATCGCCTTCACTTCGCGCTGGCGCGCGCGAATGCCTTCAAGCGGCGCGGCGATGCCGTTCTGGTGGCCGGTGCCGACGGCGGCGAGCGCCGGGCCGCCGGGGCCTTCCACGTCCACGACGCGGCGGCCCGCCAGCGAGCGCTTGAAGGTGCGCGCGACTTCTTCTTCGATCTGCGACCATGCGGCCGTGGAAATGGGCGCCAGCTCGCGATGGAGGTTATTCATGCCGGGGTGCTCCTTTGAGAGATCCGATGGCGAGCGAGCCGTCCGCGGACACGGCGGCGCGCTCGGTTGTGGTTTGCGTTTGGCTTTCGGCCGGTGCAGCCGATGTCAGGTCGATCGACGGCGCGGCGCCCGGCTCGGCGTCGGCGAGCGCTTCGAGCAGCGGCTGCGACGGCACGAAGAACAGGCCGCCCGTCACCGCGCGGCTGAAATCGAGCAGCCGGTCGTAATTGCCCGGCGGATTGCCGACGAACATGTTTTCCAGCATCTGCTCGATCGGCTGCGGCGAGCGCGCGTAGCCGATGAAATACGTGCCGAATTCCGCCGATCCGGGGCGCCCGAACGGCATGTTGTCGCGCAGGATCTTGATCTCGTTGCCGTTCGCGTCGTCGAGCGTCGTGAGCGAGCTATGCGACCAGCTCGGCTTCACGCCTTCGTCGAGTTCGATGTCCTGCAACTTGGTGCGCCCGATGATGTGCTCCTGCGCCTCCACCGGCAGCGCGTTCCAGCCTTTCATGTCGTGCAGGTACTTCTGCACGAGCACGTAGCTGCCGCCGCAGAATTCCGGGTCTTCCTCGCCGATCACGGTGAAATGGACCGCCTCGTTGCCCACGGGATTTTCCGTGCCGTCGACGAAACCGATCATCGCGCGCATGTCGAAATTGCGAAAGCCGTGGACTTCGTCCACGGTCTTGACCGCGCCTTCGAGGCGCGTCATGAGTTGCGTGGCGAGTTCGAAGCAGAGGTCGGTTTCGTCGGCGCGAATGTGCAGAAGAATGTCGCCGGGCGTGGCGATCGCCTTGCGCTCGCCCGTGCCGAACTCGCGAAACGGATGCAGTTCGCCGGGGCGCGGCTCGCCGAACAGCTTGTCCCAGGCGTCGGAGGCGAAGCCCACGACGCACGACAGATTGCCGGCCGGCACGCGTTTGCCGACGGCGCGCACGAGATTGGCGACGTCGGCGCACCAGGCGCGCACGGTGTTGCGGCTGGCGGCGTCGTCGTTGACGGTCACCACGATGAAAAACGCGTTGCGCGTGACCGCGCTGGAGACGGACTGCGGTTCCTGCGTGAGAGAGGCCGGCGTCATGATGTGGGATATCGCTTATGAAGTCGTATGCGGAATTCCGGGCGCGCGTCGGATTGCTTGAAGCCGCAAGCGGGCGCAAACCCGCATAGTGTAGCCAAAGTCTAAATAAAGGGCGCTTTCATGGCGAGGCGCGCGAAATGCGCCGATAGTTACCTTTTCGCATCGACGACGAAGGAGGCAGGCCATGTGGGACCACACGGAGCACGAAGGCTTCGAAATCTGGGTGCTGGCGATTCCGGCGTTCGGGCCGCGCTCGCCCGAGCCGCTGTTCCATTACAGCGGCTACATTTGCCGCCACGGCGCCGACGCGCATCTGGAAGGGCGCAGCGTGCGTTTCCACGATCTGATGCGCAATTACACGGGCGAAACCGCCGCGCTCGACGCCGCCTACGCCGACGCGCGCAAGCGCATCGACCGTTTCAACGCGACGGGAAGCTGGTCGGAAGCGCACGCCTGAGCGCTTACCGCGACTTCATGCCGCGACTTCATGCCGTGACGTCGTGCCGCGGCGCGGACGCCGTCGTGCGGGCGCTCAGCGGTTGGCCTGAACGACCAGCGTGACGGGGCGTCCTTCGCAGCCCATCTCGCCGGGCAGCGTGATCGTGCGCCAGCCTGGCGGCACGCCAGGCGCGGCGAGGCCGGTGGCGTCGCGGTCGGTGTAGGTGGTCACGAAGTTGAACGGCCAGGACACGCGCCGCAGCCGTTCATGAACCAGCGAGCCGATCCATAGCGGCGCGCTCGCGCCGCCTTCCGTGCGCGGCGCGAGCGCGTAGTTGGTCGGCCAGAAGCGCAGCACGTCGCGGCGGCTGTCGCGCGGGCTTTCGGGCGCGCCGCCGTGCGTTTTCGCGGCGCTGCCGGAGCCGCTCGCGTTGCCGGCGTTGTAGGTGTTATCGGCGTTATTGGTGTGGTTGGTGTTCGCGGCTTGATTCGCGCCTTCCGCGCCGGCGGTGCGCGCGCGCGCGAACACCAGCGGCGAGGGCAGGCCGTTGTTCAGCTTCGGCAGCAGCGGCAGCATCATCACGTCGACGTTGGGCGCCACGAGCGAAAGCACGCTTTTCACCGAGACCTGCGGGCCTTCCACCCAGCCCGCGTCGCGCAGCGCGGCGCGCAGGTCGTCGGCGCTGGCGGCCCACTGGATCGTCATCGGTTCGCGGCGCTCGCCTTTCATGTCGAAGCGGTAGCACGCGAGCGTGCGCCACAGCGAATCGCTCCATTGCAATTGCGTGACGACGACGCTCGCCGACGCGCCGCCCGAGGCGTTGTTCTGCTGCGCGACGTCGCGGCCGACGCGGCCCGCCGGCAGCGTTTGCGCGAGAAACGCCGCGACCAGCACCGCAAGCGCGATCGCGGGCATGAAGGTGCGCTGTGGCGGCCGCGCGGGGTAGCGCCAGAGCGAGGTGAGCACGACGGCCGCGACCCAGATCGACGCGAAGGCCGCGCCGCCGATGGCGTCCGAGAACAGGAAACGGTCGAAGTAAAGCCCGGCGAACGTCACGGCCACGACGATGGCGTTGCCAAGCGCGGCGACCATCACCGCTTCGAGCATGGTGGCGCGGCGCACGAGCAGGAACATCACGAAGCCGTAGACGATCACCATCGACGCCACGCGGTCGCTCGGGAACACGTAGGCTTCGAGGGTTGCGTGGCCGGGCGCCGTATGGTGGATCGCGAAGCGCAGCGCGACGATCAGCAACTGCGAAACGCTTGCCGCGATGAGCCAGTACGCGATGGTGCGCCAGCGCCGTTCGAACGCCATCCAGATGCCGACGGTCGCGACGAGCGCCGCTTGCGTCCAGCCGCTGCCGAGCGTTTCGACGCGCGCGAGCGCGGCGTCGGCCCAGGTCGAATGGAGCGAATGCAGAAACTGGCGCACGGACTGATCGAGCTGCACGAGCGGCGCGCCGCGCAGCACGTTGTCGAGCACGTAGGAAAACACGGCCGCGCAAACCGGCACGAGGCCGGTAATGACGAGAATCGCGCCCAGCGCCGGTTGCGCCGGATCAAGCAGCCGCGCGAGCCGCCGCGCCGCGCGGCCGTGATGCTGCGCCGCCCACGCGGCGGCGCGGCGGCGCGAGCCGCTGGCCCAGTTGTCGGCGTGCTCCAGCAGGATGCGCGAGGCGTGCCAGATGAGCCAGCCCGCGAGCGCCACGAACGCGAGGATCACGACAAGCCGGAACGACACCGCGCCCGCGAGCTGGATCGACGCGCCGAACACCACGCCCGGCACGATGTGCGCGGGCGCCCAGACGAGCGCCGAAATCAGGTTCATCACGAAGAAGCGCGCGGGCGTCATGCCCGCCATGCCGGCGACGATGGGCACGACCGCCCGCAGCGGCGCGACGAAGCGCGCGAGGATCACGCTGCGCGTGCCGTGGCTGACGAAATACGCTTGCGCGCGTTCGAGAATGAAGGGATGGCGGCTGAACGGCCAGATTTGCGTGAGCGAGTTGCGATAGCGGCGTCCGATCCAGAAGCTCGCGCCGTCGCCGGCCACCGCGCCGAGGATCGCCCAGAAGAACAGCCAGCCGAGATTCAGCGCGCCGGTTGCCGCGAACGCGCCCGCGATGAACATGGCCGTGCTGCCGGGCACGAAGGTGCCGACGAAGGCGAGCGATTCGAGGAATGCGGCGAGCGCGACGAAGCCGAGCGTCCACGCGGGATGCGCGGCGAGCAGGTGCAGCATGTGGTCGTAGGCGTGCTCCATCGCGGGCGGGCTCGTTCGGGCGCTCGCGCGTGCGCAAAGTGCGGCGCGGCTTCACGCGCAATATAACCGGGCGCGGGGAACCGCGTGCGGAGGAGGGCCTGGCAAGGCCGCGTCGCGGGCGCGACGCGGCCGGCGGGCCGCGGCTTAAAGCGTGCCGGCGAATTCCGGCACCACCGCAAACAGATCGCCCACGAGGCCGTAATCGGCCACGCTGAAAATGGGCGCTTCTTCGTCCTTGTTGATGGCGACGATCACCTTCGAGTCCTTCATGCCCGCCAGATGCTGGATCGCGCCCGAAATGCCCACTGCAACGTACAGTTGCGGCGCCACGATCTTGCCGGTCTGGCCCACCTGGAAGTCGTTCGGCACGTAGCCCGCGTCCACCGCCGCGCGCGACGCGCCCAGCGCCGCTCCGAGCTTGTCCGCGAGCGGCTCCAGCACCTTCGTATAGTTCTCGCCGCTGCCCAGA